>JAFDZP010000001.1:363666-428341 GCA_018266835.1 Bacteroidota bacterium
AGTATTAAGTATTAAGTATTGAGTATTAAGTAAATTTATTTCCTCAGTTATATTTTCCAAAGTCAAAAAAGATACATAAAATTTTATAATTGGATAAAAATATATTTAAAAGATTCGATATTCTGTTATCGCTGACGACGGCTATACTTATTACGATTGGTATTCTTGCTATTTACAGTGCGACATACGGCAATGCAACAAGTCACGAATTTTATATGAAGCAGTTGTACTTTGCTTTATTCGGTTTTGCGCTTATGATTGGTCTCAGTTTCGTTCCTCCGCAGTACATGTCTAAAGCTTCATATCTGATGTATCTCGTAACTATAGGACTGCTCATTGCTGTGCTGCTCTTCGGTCGTGTTATCAAAGGAAATAAAAGCTGGTTTTACATAGGAGGATTCGGTATTCAGCCCTCGGAGCTTGCAAAGTTTACTACGATACTCTGCCTTGCAAATTATCTATCCTCAGGCGGAGAAGAGACGCGGGATATTAACAAACCATGGGAGTTCATTAAGGCAAGCTTGATTGTATTAATACCTTTCGCTCTTATTTTAAAGCAGCCAGATACAGGAACATCTTTGGTGTTCTTATCATTTCTTATCCCGATTTTTTTCTGGGCGGGACTTTCCCCATACTTTTTAGTTGCGCTTATTTCATTTGGTGTGATAGCATTCGCGGCATTTATAAGTCCAACATATTTCATCGTGGCAATTATTATAATAGCTATAAGCCTGCTGCTGTTTAAGCGGAATTATATTATATCCGGAATTATTGTAGCAGTAAATGTTGCTATAGGTTTTTCCGTCCCTAAGGTATTCAGCAAGCTGCAACCGTATCAGCAAAAAAGAATTATGGCTGTATTCGATCCTTCAACTGACCCGCTGGGCAGCGGATACAATGTTATCCAGTCAAAAGTTGCTATCGGTTCAGGCGGTATCTGGGGCAAAGGTTTTCTCGCAGGGACTCAGACACAGCTGAAATTTATTCCTGAACAATGGACAGATTTTATCTTCTGCATGATAGGCGAGGAGTTTGGATTTATCGGTTCAATTATTCTTCTTACATTATACATCGTAATTATTTATAAGCTAATTAGCAACGCATATCTTACAAGAAGCAGATTTTTATCAATTGCATGCGTAGGTTTCGCCTCTATTATTTTGTTCCACTTAGTTATTAACGTTGGAATGACTATCGGTCTCATGCCCGTTATAGGAATTCCGCTTCCGTTGATGAGCTACGGTATATCTTCTTTGCTTTCATTTCTGATTATGCTTGGTATTGGCATGAGCGCGTACAGGAACAGAAATCTTTACATATAAATTCAGAATTCAGAATTCAGAATTCAGAATTTTTAAAACAAATATTTTAATTCTACATTTTAAATTCTTAATTCTAAATTGAAGTATGATTCTCTCCGACAAAAAAATTCTCGAAGAAATAAAAAATAAAAATATTGTTATCACTCCGTTTGACAGGAAATGTCTCGGCACAAACAGCTATGACGTTCATTTAGGCGAATGGCTTTCAGTTTATGATGACGATATTTTAGATGCTAAGAAGCATAATAAGGCAACTGCGTTTAAAATCCCGAAGGAAGGAATTACTTTACTCCCATCGAGATTATATCTTGGAGTAACTCAGGAATATACTGAGACGTATAAATATGTGCCGTTCCTGGAAGGTAAGTCGAGCATCGGAAGACTAGGAATTGATATTCACGCAACTGCCGGTAAAGGTGATGTTGGATTTAAAAATTACTGGACGCTTGAAATTTCAGTGAAGCAACCGTGTATTGTTTATCCTTTCATGCCGGTCGGCCAATTGATTTATTTTTTGGTAGAGGGAGAAGTCGAGAATTCATACGATAAAAAGAAAAGCGCAAAGTATAATAAGAAGACGAACAAGCCCGTTGAAAGTATGATGTGGAAGAATTTTTTAAAGAAGTAGAATGACTTACTTAGAAAAACTCAAAGCAGTCGTTAAGAAAAACAATTCGAATCTTGTAATCGGACTTGACTCCGATATTACAAAAATTCCGAAGTGTTTTCATAAGTATTCTGACCCTGTGTATGACTTCAATCATTATATAATGTGTTCAACGAAGGATATTGTTGCCGGATATAAACTGAACATGGCTTTTTATGAGAGTGTTAAAGGTTATAAGACGGTTGAGAAGACATTGAAGTACATCCCGGATAATCTTATAAAGATATGTGATGCAAAAAGAGGGGATATAGGTAATACTGATGAAATGTATGCGCGCTCATTCTTAGATGAAATGAATTTTGATGCAATTACTTTTCAGCCGTACATGGGATATGACTCCCTTGAGCCGTTTATTAACAGAAAAGATAAACTGACCTATGTGCTTGCACTGACTTCTAACGAAGGTTCAAATGATTTTCAGAAACTAAAAGTCGGCAATAAGTTTTTATATGAAAAAGTCGTTGAGAAATGTATAGAGTGGAATAAAAATAAAAACATCGGATTTGTGTTCGGTTCTAATTATGTTAAAGAGATTGGAAAGTATTCCAAGGAACTTCCTGACTATCCTTTGCTAATCCCCGGAGTAGGGAGCCAGCACGGAGAAGCAGGGGACTTGCTCAAAAATCTCCATAATAAAAATTTTGTAATCAACTCCAGCAGGGGAATAATTTATTCTTCTCCTATGAATGTTGAAAGAAAAGAATTTGAAAAGATAGTGAGACAGAAGACAATAGAACTGAATAATACAATTAATAAATTATAAAACACCCCTCCCGACCTAAAGGTCGGACTCCCCTCAAGGGGAGAGTTGAATAGTCTAACTCCTCCCATGAGGGAGGTGTCAACGAAGTGAGACGGAGGGTGTTCAGAATGCAATTAATTTTCACTATAAGATAAATCAAAATAATTCATAAATCATAAACCATTATTATGAATAAAAAATATTATATAAGTTCTTTCGTATTTTTATTTGCCCTCACAGCAGCGTTTATAATTTCCGGATGCGGAAAAAAAGACGACGGCACTAAAATGACAAATCTGCAAGGCGGAATAAAAGGCGGCGGAACATATTTAATGAATGAAAACGATAACGTCCGAAGCTTAGACCCTGTCGGTATTAATGATGACATTTCTCATCACGTTGCCCATCAGATCTATGATTTATTAATTGATTTAGATTCAGCTTTAAATTTAACTCCGGCACTTGCAACACGCTGGGAGATTTCACCTGACGGACTTGAATATACATTCCATCTGAGAAAAGGTGTTATGTTCCATGATAACGCATGCTTTCCAAATGGAAAAGGAAGAGAACTCACTGCAAAAGATGTGAAGTACTCCTATGAAAGAGTCTGCGACCCGAGAACATCAACTCGCGGATTTGATTTCTATAAAAATTTAGTTGTCGGCGCTTATGAATATTATTATGATATCTCCAATGCTACCAAAGAAAACAGAGAGCCGAAGCTTAAAGAAGTAACAGGTTACGTTGTAAAGGATGATTCTACCTTTGTTATTAAATTAAAGAAACCATTCGGACCGTTTATATATTATACATGTCTCGGTTTCGGATATATCGTTCCCAAAGAAGCTGTCGATAAATACGGAAAAGATTTCTTCCAGAATCCCGTTGGTACAGGTCCGTTTATTTTTGAAAACTGGACTCAGGATAAGGACCTTAACCTGAAAAGAAATCCAAACTACTGGATGAAGGATGATTTCGGAAATCAGTTACCTTATGTAGATAACGTTAAGTTTAAATTTATAAAAGATCTTTCACAGCAGTTACTTGAATTCAGAAACGGAAACATTGACGAGTCATACAGAATACCTAACGAATCATTCAAAGAAGTTGTAGATGCAAGCAAACAGTTAACACCGGAGTTTGCAAAGTTCCAGCTTCAAAGAGTGCCATCATTATCTGTTCAGTTCTATGGATTTTTAACCACAGGCAAAGTTTTAGGAAACGTTAAGCTCCGCCAGGCAATCAACTATGCACTTGACAGGGAAAAAATTATAAAGTTCGTTCTTAACGGACAATCAAGCTACGCAGGTATTTACGGAGTGGTTCCGCCTTCAATGCCGGGTTATGATTACAAGAGTATAAAAGGGTATTCATACGATAAAGAAAAATCAAAACAGCTTCTGGCTGAAGCAGGTTATCCTGACGGAAAAGGACTTGAAGATATTTCTCTGCAGATTAACGACGGCGGCGGAAGAAATACACAGGTTGCAGAAGCAATACAAAGTATGCTTAAGGAAGTCGGCATAACCATGAAAATCAATCAGATACCGTTTGCCCAGCACTTAGATAATATTGATGCAGGACGCGCTAACTTTTTCAGACTTGGCTGGATTGCAGATTATCCCGACCCTGAAAACTTCCTGAATTTATTCTATGGAAAGAATGTACCGGCTAATCCGAAAGATATAAGCCCGATAAACAGCACAAGATATCAGAACAAAGCATACGATGAATTATTCGAGCAGGCAATAACTAAATCTGACAGGAACGAAAGATATAAATTATATTTGCAGGCAGAGCAGCTTGCAATGAATGACGCTCCGCTTCTTATAATCTTTTATGATGAAGACTACAGGTTACTGCAGCCATATGTGAAAGGTTATCCGCTTGATGCTATGCACAGAGTTAACTTCAGAAGATTGTGGCTGGATAAGTAAAATCTTTGTAATAAGATTTATAATAAGATTTTCTTTCTGCAAGATACAATTGGTATTTAGAGTTGCGCTTTGAAAAGTTTTTATAAGTAGTAATTCTGTAATACAAATATGATTTTATTGATTGATTTTTGATTTTAGATATTTTCTCGTAAAAAGTTCTTTAAAAGTTGAAATTTTAAGTGTGACATTTTTGAGAAAATGACATATTGTGCATTTTTAATTTGGGGAAAATGGATATTTAAGCTATAATTGAGGTTGGTTTTGTCAGTCTTTTTTGACAAAAATTAAGAAACCTTAAATTGCAGAAAAAATGATCTTGCAAAATAATATTAAATATAGTACTTTTACAACATTGTTCTTTTAATATAATAAACTAAACGGAGGAATTTAGTTAATGCTAATTGGCAGGCAACCAAGAACTACTTCCGAATCGTTAAAGTTTATAGTAATGATTGCAATGGCAGTATTCGTTGTTAGTTCTACAGCAATGAGCCAGGAGATTAAAGATAACCTTTCTAAGAAGGTTGGCAGCAGCTACAAGAAAACAGAACAAGTGGCAAGCGTCAATTTTAAATCTAAAACAGAAATTAATAAAGGTAATCTCGAATCTCTATCAAGCTCACTCGCAGGATACATCGAAACCGTCAGCAACACATCAGCTGTAAACAGTGACGAAGTTATGTACAAAGTGATTGAATACCTTAACACTCCATACCTATGGGGTGGTACTTCAAAAAGAGGTATCGATTGCTCAGCATTCGTTCAAGCAGTAATGTACCAAGCCCTCGGCGTTGCATTACCAAGAACTTCACTTGAACAATCAGGTGTCGGCACAGAAGTAGAAGTCAAAGATTTAAAATTCGGCGACCTTCTTTTCTTCGACACAATGCATAAAGGAAGAGTTACACACGTAGGAATGTATTTAAGCGATGGATATTTTGTTCATTCAGGTTCCAGCACAGGTGTGATTGTAACATCTCTTGAAAAAGAAACATATGCGAAAGCATTTCTTAAAGCAAAGAGAGTTATCGAGCAGTAAGAGAGAAACTACAAGTTTCGAAAAGTCTCGGATTCTATATGAATTCGAGACTTTTTTTTTATACTACGTATGTTATATTGCATCATACAAATTTTATAATATTCATATTCAGTCATCATTGAATAAAAATATTCTTATCAACAGCGCCTCAGTATAATGACAGCTTATATAATAAGAAATTTTCTTTACACAATTTTAATTCTTCTGGGTGTAGTAACAGTTACTTTCTGTTTGCTATATGTTGTTCCCGGAGATCCTGCAAGAATAATGCTCGGGCAGCGCGCAGATGTCGCTTCTGTTGAAGCAGTCCGCGAAGAGCTCGGATTAAATAAACCTCTCTACATTCAATATTTCAGATTTCTCGGGAACGCAGTTCAGGGAAATCTTGGCCGCTCATACTCAACTAACAGAGACGTTGTTCAGACTATAATAGATAAGTTTCCTGCAACGGCTTTGCTTGCAGTAAGCGCATTGATTATATCGGCAATTCTCGGAGTGATAATAGGCATCATATCGGCAGTTAAATCATACACGGCTTTGGATAACGCGTCGATGCTATTTGCGCTCTTTGGAATATCGTTTCCTACGTTTGCATTCGGTTTGATAATGGCGCTTGTCTTCGGCTTCTGGCTGAAGTGGTTTCCGCTTTCGGGATATATTTCCGAAGGACCGAGTTATTTAGTGCTGCCAATGATAACTCTTGCATTGAGACCGCTTGCAATAATTGCGAGAATAACGCGTTCATCAATGATGGATGCAATGAGCCAGGATTATGTAAGGACTGCAAAGGCAAAAGGACTGAGCTCAGGCAAAGTGATTTTCAAACATACATTAAGGAATGCATTAAATCCGATTGTAACTACAATCAGCACATCGCTTGCTGCAACACTTGGCGGCGCGTATTTTATAGAGTATATTTTCAACTGGCCGGGTATCGGTCTGCTGGCATTCGATTCGATTTTGAAGCTTGATTTTCCTATGATACAGGGCACGGTGCTTTTCAGTGCAGTTGTATTTGTTGTGATTAATTTCTTTGTTGATATATTGTATGCAGTACTTGATCCTAAAGTAAAACTATCTTAAAAATTCTTGGAAACTACAGAACAAGTTTATATACGTGAAGAGGGGATGGTACTCGACCCCTCACCTAAAAGTCTCTGGCACTACTCATGGAAAAGATTAAAGCGCAACAAGCTTGCAATGATTGGGCTTATAATAATTGCGCTCCTTTTTATTATAGCTGCTACAGCGGAATTAATAGCGCCCTTCAATCCTAATCAGCAGATATTGGAATACTCCGTTAAGCCAATCGGCTTTAAAGGAAATGTTATAATAAAAAAGCTTGAAGGAAGCGAATTACAGTATATTCCTATAAAGAATATTATAAGAGAAGATAACAGCAAAGTTTATTATACGGATTTCTCCGGAAGCGAAGCGAACATAGATAAAGCTGAGCTGAAAGGGACTTCTCAGAAAGAATGGAACAAAGAGCTTAATTTTTATCTGGGAACGGACAGGTTCGGGCGTGATGTGCTAAGTAGATTAATTTATGGCAGCCGAGTGAGTTTATCAGTCGGGATTATATCTGAAAGCATTGCAATATTTCTTGGCGTAATGCTCGGGGCTATGGCAGGATATTTCAGAGGTAAGACGGATGGTGTGATAATGTGGGTGATTAATGTTGTATGGGCATTCCCTTCGATTTTATTCATTATAGCGCTCTCTGTAGTGCTCGGTAAGGGCTTCTGGCAGGCATTTGTAGCCATAGGATTGACAGGTTGGGTTGATATAGCAAGAATAGTAAGAGGTCAGTTCTTCTCATTGCGAGAAACGGAATATATTGAGGCAACTAAGGCAATAGGATTTAAAGCTCCGAGAGTTATTATTAAACACATGCTGCCAAACTGCATGGGTCCTGTGATAGTAACAGGTACCGTGGGACTTGCAACGGCAATATTATTCGAGGCAAGTTTAAGCTTTCTGGGACTTGGAGTTCAGCCGCCTACGGCAAGCTGGGGACAGATGATTTTTGACGGATATAAGTACATTATAGCAGGCTCCAATTGGGGACTTGCAGTATTTCCATCGATAGCTATTATGCTTACAATTTTCGCAGTGAATCTTGTGGGTGACGGTTTGAGGGATGCGTTGGATCCGAAGTTGAAAAGATAGTTTCTAAAGTTAAAAGTTTTAAGGTTTATAAAGTTTATAAAGTAAGAATTTAGATTTGAAATAAAATTGCCACGGCTTTCAAGCCGTGGATTAATGATGTAACGGATGTTTGCCCTTTAGGGCAAATAATAAGTCAGATTGCCCTGAAGGGCATCATTATTGAGACTATTTTTATCCACGCCTTAAAAGGCGTGGCAATTAATTATAGAGGCACAAATTTTGTGTCCCGACAAGAAGCGTTTAAAGAAACTTTTAACACGAATTATAAGTATATTATATATAGATATACTAAACACTTGGGAATGCACCGGTTTCGACGGATTGTTAGGTGTTTAAAACTGCATATGGTGGTCCTGCCAGGCACCTAAAAAAGGGTAGAAAACTACAATCGGCAACGATTACAATTACGCTTTAGCAGCTTAATAAAGCAGCTAACACTTCAAATTCTCTCCACCTCTCGGCGGATTTGAAGTGATAAACAGAGGGGTTGGCTTAAGGTGATACTCTGTAACTTTAAGTGAGATTTTCAGGGTTGGTGATAAGCATTTTGTCGGTTTAGCCGTTTATCACGAGATAAAGAAAACCAGACTAAATATGTAGAAGTTTTAATGGTCTGCTTTCCGGACCCGGGTTCGACTCCCGGCATTTCCACAAGCTTTATTAACCTGTCAGGTTTTTAATCCTGACAGGTTTTTTTATATTCTTTCCGAAATTTTCACAAATTTCTCGTAAATATCCTCAGCGTTTATATCTTCAATTCCTTTTTCGCTGTTAGAAATTATAGTTTCATTTATATCACTTAGCGGTTTAAATCTTTCATAATTCCAGTCAACTTTAGGATATAATCCTATTATTGGTTTATTTAATCCTGAAGAAAAATGAACAATAGATGTATCAGCGGAGATAATTAATTTAGAGCTATTTAATTCGTTAATTAACTCCTTTAAGTCGTAATTATACTTGTAAGTTATGTGTTCAGTTTTAAATGTTTTATCAATATCAAGCAAAAGTTGAGCATCCTTCTCTATTCCAATTAGATGAATTCTGATGGATGGGTTTTTATCCAGAACATTCCCGACAAGGGCATTCCACTTTCTGATGTCAAGATATCTTGAAGGGTCGCCTGCAGATAAATTTATAAGTAGGTCGCTTTTACCGTTAGTTTCTTTTTGGATAAAATCAGTCAGAACAGGCTTAGGGTTTACCGGTTCTTTTCCAAAATAATATACCGTGGCAAGGCTTAAATCTACAGCATGCTTTCCTTTTGTAAATTCCTTTAAATCTACATCAAATACTTTTTCATTCTTTGGATTGGGAACATTATATCCCAGCGCTAACTTCGGCTTTGCAAGTTTCAGCAATGAAGACGCTGTTCTGGAATATCCGTCTTTCACGTCTATCCATAAATCGAAATTTTCCTTCTTTAGCCTGCTGGCAAGAAATAAATCCTTCAGCACATTTTTCTGATATACAATTACTTCATCAACAGCCTTCAATCCCGAAACAAATTCTTTGTTAACGGGGGAAGCAAGTACTTTCAGCTTTGCCTGCGGGAAAATATTTTTAAGCTCATAAAAAAGGGGACTGGTAAGCACCATATCGCCTAATTTTCCTATTTGAACAACTAATATATTCTTTGGATTTATCTCCACGTAAAACCTTTCTTATAAAATCCTGAATTTCTTTTTAATAAAATAAAGAACTATTCTAAAATTATTTCTTTGGTGTATTTGGTTTACTATTCGTCTGCACAACGGTTACTTCACCTGCTTTTTCTTTATCTTTTTTATTTGTATAGTACTGCTGAATAATAGAAAGAAGATTAAATGTGAAATAATACAGGTTCAGTCCTGCAGGGAAACTGAAGAACAAGAGTGTCATCATTATCGGCATTACATATACCAAAGCTTTTTGCTTAGGGTCAGTAACAGTCATCTTTTGCTGAATGAACATTGTAATACCCATCAGTGTTGCAAGTCCCGATACTGCATGAATTCCAAAAATAGGAATTGTAAACGGCAGATTGAAAATAATATCAGGTGCAGCTAAGTCATGAATCCACCATATAAACGGCGCGCCTCTTAACTCAATCGTTGAACGGAAAACACCGAACAGCGCATAAAGAATAGGAAGCTGAAGCAGCATCGGCAGACATCCGCCGGCAGGATTTATTTTTTCCTCCTTGTACAGCTTCATTATCTGCTGATTCGCCTTTACTGGGTCATCCTTATATTTTTCACGGATGGCAGTCATCTTTGGACTTAATTGTCCCATCTTCTTCATCGATTTCATCTGCGACTTTGTCAGCGGATTCAATATTATCTTCAATACAACAGCAAAAATAATAATCACAAGTCCGTAGTTTGGAATAAATCCGTGCAGGAACATGAAGAAAGGAATAATCAGGTACTGAGCAATTGGTCTTACAATAAAGTCTAAGCTGAAACGCAGAGATTTTTCAAGGTCAACTCCGTATGCTTTTAATAATCCGTACTCTAACGGTGTAACTAAAATTTTGAAAGAAGATTTTTCGTAGTTATCGGCTTTTATATCTTTCTTGATTGCGATGGAATAATTTTCCTTCACTCCGTTATCGGGAAGATGCTCGCGTGAGCCGGTTAAATATGCTCCGTCTCCCGGCGCTCCGTCAGGAATAATATAAACTCCGAAATATTTGTTTCTGCTTGCTACATATTTTGTGTTTCCTGTAAAATCTGCTTTGTAAGGCTCGTCAAACTTTGCAGCATCAAGCTGTTCTATATCTGTCCCCATTAAAGCAAATGCTTCTGAGAATGTTGCTTCATCGTCGCTTCTGTTTTCGGAGAGGTTCAGAGAAGTTTCCCATGCAACCTGATACTTTGAACCTGAAATAAATTTATCACTATTGAATAATTCATAGTTAACATCGAACTCATACGAGTCCTGTTTGAAAGTATAAGTCTTTACAATTTTCTGAGAGCCGTCAGGTGTTATGTTTAAAGTATATTTAAGAGCGAAATCTTTTTTATCTTCAATATTTATCTTTTCCCATTCTTTATAATCCGCTTCAAAGACTAAGTTAGCTGTATTGATCTGCTTGCCGTCTTTAGATGTAAATATTAAATGAAGCTCTTTGCCTTTCTTCCAGTTGACTAGCTGCATAGGATTGTTATCCCATGTCTTGAAATCTTTTATCGTGAATTTTCTTAATGTTCCGCCGTAGTTAGTGAACTCAATCTCAACTTTTTTATTTTCAACTGTAATAATCTTTTCGACTGCAGGTTTTGTGCTTGCAGAATCACTTGAACCTGTTGATGAGTTCTTTGAAAAAATATTTCCTAATGAACTTGTTATCGAATCATTCTTTGACTGAGTACTAGAAACTATATTATTTGGTGCTTTGCTTGTATCTGTATTTTGTTTTGTTTCAACTTTCACCGAATCCTGTTTCTTAGGCGGAGGCGGGGGAGTTTTGGAAGTGTTCCAGTAAAGCCAGAACATTAAAACTACTCCGATTAACACAAAACCTATTATTGAACGTCTATCCATTTTTGTATGATGTAAAAAATTTAATGTTTATGAGCGCAGTCTTTATGAGGAATGGGGTCAAACCCTCCTTCAAAAAAAGGATTGCACTTTAAAATTCGTTTAACTGATAAATAAAAACCTTTGAATACGCCGAATTCCTGAAAAGCTTCAAGACTGTATTGTGAGCATGTGGGATAAAATCTGCACGACGCAGGTAAAAGCGGGGATATGAACTTCTGATAGAACTTTATAAGATAGATGAATATGATCTTCAACTGAGGAGCCTGAATATTTTTAAATATTTCCTAAGCATTCTGCTTAAATATTTTAATTAAAAGCTTTTGCATGTCGCCTTTGGCTGAGAGAAGACTGAACTTGCCTTCTTTAAAATTCTCGTAACCTGAGTCAGACAAAGTAAAAATTATTTCAAAATTCTTTTTAACCGGTTTCAAATCGATGGAAGTTTTTTCCGTTCTGTAAGATTCTCTTAAAAGCCTTTTGATTCTGTTACGTCTTACGGAGCTTTTAATTCTTTTCTTAGTAACAACAAAGCCCGCCTTTATGGAAACTGACGGGCTGTTAAAATCGGATTTGCTTTCACTGATGTAAGTTCTTACGTATGCTCTTAGTGCGCCGCTGTTGGTTTTCGCAGAAGACTCAAAAATCTTTGAAAATGCATCATGGCCCCTGATAATGAGCTCCTTAGGAAGCTTATTACCGGTGAAAAAATCATTATACTGAACGGTTGTATTCGTCGCTGACTGTGAGTTTTTTTCTGCCTTTAGCTCTTCTTCTTGCAAGAACTTTTCTTCCGTTTTTTGTTTCCATTCTTTCACGGAATCCATGTTTATTTTTTCTTTTTCTGTTGCTTGGCTGAAAGGTACGTTTCATTGCTTATAAAAATTTAAAGTTTAATCTATAATATACGGATTATCTGCAAATTAAACAATACATTTATGGAGATGGAAAGCTTATTTCGCCGGTAACTTAACCACAGAAGACACAGAGATTTTACCCAAAGGACACAGAAAAAATATAGTTTTAACTGAAATATAAATTTTCTGTGTTTTCAGTGGTTTTAATCTGTGTTCTCTGTGGTTAAATAATCAAGTATTAGCAAAAGCTGTTTTCTTTAACTCTTCTTCCTTTGGCTTATTTTTCATGTAAAGAAAAATTCCTCCTATTATCATTGCTACAGAAATTATCTGAGCCTGGCTGAGTTCAAGTATTATTCTTGGATTTGTTCTGATTATCTCTACTAAAAATCTTTCAAGTCCTGCAAGTATTAAATAAATAGCAAACAAGGTTCCCGGTACGTTATAATTCTTTCTTATTTTCATCAGGAACAAAAATATTAAAAACGCTGCAGCGAATTCATATAATGGAGTAGGGTGTACAACTACTCCGGGAGGAGTAGGGTATGTGCCTTTCTCATAACTCATTGCAAGAAATGACCAGAACGAACCTTGCGGAATCGGCATTCCGTAATCTCCGTCTCCTGCAAGATGACAGCCGATGCGGGCAATTCCGTAACCGAGAATTGTACCGGGTGACATCATATCAAAAATTCTGAGAACAGAAAGTTTTTTTACTTTGCAATAAATAATTATAAGAACGATGGACATTACTAATCCGCCATAAAATGTAAGTCCCGATGCTGAAAACATTTCTTCAAAAGTAAAGTAGTGCATCAAGCTTGCAAAACTTCCGAAGTTCCACTGCTCAATGAAATAAAATAACTTTGCACCGACGATGCCGCCGAAAAGAGCAAGGAATACTATTATTACACCTGTGTTTTCATCGTAGCCGTTGCGTTTCAATTCTTTTCCGAAAAGCCAGTTGCCGACTAAGAATGCAATGCCGAGCATCAGCCCGTAACTATATACAGGAATGGGACCTATTTGAAATAATTTTGGATACAATTTCTTTAAATGTTTACTTTGATAAATTTATTCGAAGCCGGAGCTTTAAGAATCTTGATATTGTTTTTCATGACTTTGAACCTGTACAGATTTTTCCTTTTCTCATGATTAAAAAGCACAAGCTCATATTCCTTTGAGTTATAATCATAAAGTTTATATACGTAGCTTGCAATTCCTGCCTGCGAGAGGGAAAGTTTTGGAGCAGATAAACCTTCTACATTAAACTCAATTTTGTTTTTAGCCAGGTCAACTTTTTCATATACGACTACCTTGTACTGGAAGTTCATAAATTCTTTAGTAGTAACAAATTCAAACTTAACGAAGTTCTTATCCTGAAGGTCGTCATGTTCCTTTGTAATTGTAAGCTCGTACTCGAATTCTTTTTTTTCAGGTCTTACTTGTTTAGTCCGCATTATTTGCTAATGTTTGTTTGTTTAATAACTCTTCAAAGAGCATTATGTCATCGTAAATTCTGTTTATGTCCGCCTCAATTTCCTTACTGTCAGCCATTCTTTTTAGTTTACACTTTTGAGATGTAATTTCATTTTCACCCAGCACGATAGTATATTCAGCGTTATATTTATTAGCTTCCTTCATCTGTGATTTCACGCTGCGCGATAAAAAATCCGACTCGCATTTTATTCCCATAGTTCTTAAAACTGTAAGAATACTTTGTATTCTTGATGTATCTTTTAATCCTGCATTGACTATGTAAAGATTAAGTTTATTATCCTCAGGAAATGTAAATCTTCCTGCTTTAGCTTTCTCTTCAAGTAAAATTAATATACGTTCGATTCCTGCGGCAAAGCCGATTGCAGGAGTAGGTTTTCCGCCAAGCATTTCAACAAGAACATCATATCTTCCGCCGCCGAGAATAGTACTCTGCGCGCCAAGCTCTGCGGAAATAAATTCAAATGCAGTTGAAGTGTAGTAATCGAGTCCGCGCACAAGCTTATAATCTATAACATATTTTATTTTTAATGCATCGAGCGATGATAAAATATTCTGAAAATGATTTTTAGATTCATCGTTTAAAAAATCATAAAGAGCAGGTGCGTTCTCTAAAATTTTTCTTTCTTCGGGATTTTTTGTATCAAGTATGCGTAACGGATTTTTTTCTAATCTTACTTTGCTAGTTTCAGATAACTGCGATTCAAACGGTTTGAGAAATGCTTTAAGGTTATCAAGATAAATTTTTCTTTCTTCAATAGTACCAAGTGTGTTAAGTGTAATAGTATAATCTTTAAGTCCCAGCGCTTTCAGAATCGAATCTGCAAGTACAATCATTTCAACATCGATAGAATAATCTCCGCTGCCGATTGCCTCTGCACCGAATTGTGAGAATTCGCGATAGCGGCCTTTCTGCGGACGCTCAGCCCTGAACATATTTGAAATGTAATATAGTTTCTGCAAAGGGGACTCGTTGTACAAGCTGTTCTCAAGATAAGAACGGATTACTGATGCAGTCATTTCAGGCTTAAGCGTAAACTCGCCGTCACTGAATGAATACATTTCTTTGGAAACAATGTCGGTCTCTTCGCCTATGCCGCGTTTAAATAACTGAGTATTTTCAAATGTAGGTGTGCGAATCTCACTGAAATTGAAATTGGAAAAAACTTTTCGCGTAGTTTCTTCAACATATCTTCTTTTTACAACTTCAGTTGGGATTAAATCGTACGTTCCGCGTGGTTTTTGTATTTGCATCTACAAAAATAGTCGGAAAAGGGATAAGTATTAAGGGGGAAATTAGTAACAGGTAGAAAGTAGAAAGTAGAAAGAAAAAATAAATTATCCAATAATGTCCCCGCCTTTGCAAGGAGGCTGGAGGGATTAAGGAGGTGTTAAAATAAAAAGACCTGACAGGGTTGAAAACCTGTCAGGTCAGAATTGCTTTGGATTGAGAAAACACTGGCTCATAATTTCCCCCTCCTTTACAAGGAGAGCTTGTCCCGCCAAAGGCGGGAGAGATTAAGGGGGGTGGTTAAAATAAAAAGACCTGACAGGATTGAAAACATGTCAGGTCAGAATTGTTCTCATTCCCAAACCTCAGTTTGTGACGGAAACGGGTATAGAAAGTTTACATACCTTTTTTATTATTTCTTTTAAAGAAAAAGAAATAATAAATCAATAAAGCTGCTATTGACGCTGCGAATGTAAGGTACTCTCCGAAATAATTTTCAAAAATACCAGCACCGCAGGTAATAGCCAGAACTATAACAATAGTTACTGCAAAATTTTTTACTCCGAAAACTTTTTTAAAATCCAATGGATAAATCCTTATTTCACCAACAGCATTTTTCTTGCAAGGTTAAAAGACGGAGTAGTAAGCCTGTAAAAATAAACTCCGGATGCAAAGTTTGAGTTAGCGCTGAAGTCAATCGTATGTTTGCCTTCAGTAATTTCTCCGCTTATTAAAACAGCAACTGAGCGTCCCGTTATATCAAATATTTCTAATCTTGCATATTCTGCTTTTGCAAGGCTGAATGATATTTTGGTAGTGGGATTGAACGGATTCGGATAATTCTGATTTAAATAATATGTGTTCGGAATTACAACAGGTTCTCCTGTAGGCTCATCGTAAGAAATTTTAGCATTAACTTCTATTTCTGCAAGTCCTGCAACACTTTTGTTCATAATCTTCCCTGTAAAATTTCTTATGAACACAGACATTCTGTCAAATTTTTGTACTGGTGTTAACGGAATAATAAGCCCGTCTGCAGGTATTGGTCCTGTTGAAGGAATATACTTCAGTAAAACATCTTTATAATAGAAAAATATTTCGCAGTCATTGACACTTATGTTTGTGCCTGCACCTTCGTTTGGAATAATATTATATAATTTTATTTTTCTGCTCTCAATCGGAATCTCCCATTTTAAATCCACATACTGGTCATTTGCTCCGTTTGCAATCCAGTTAACTGATGCATTGACGTTGTTTGCTTTTCTGTCGACGACTTTTTGTCCTGCAAAGGATGAATCATTATTTAATATACTGCTTGCAGTTACTAATGCAGAAGTGGATAAATTTGTATATCCGCCTTCAGTTACATTGTTTGCAACAGAAATTTGTGTATGTCCTGCATGGCAGCCAACGCATTTTGTACCTGAACCCTGCGCGCCGAAATTAAATCCTGATACGTGAGCAATATTACCTTTTCTGTTCTGCATTACTTTTCCTGTGCTGTCAACCATCTGCTCGAACATTGATACGTTTGCCGGCATATCGCCTTGGGCAATTTTACCGTCAAAATCCAAGTCAATTTCTCTGAATAAAATAGGGTAGTCCTGACCGTTAGGGTCCTGTCTCTGGAAGTTTAAAAAGAACTGAAACTTTGCTCGCTTTTTAATCGGAGGAGCATCGTCAATAGGAGTATCGACCGGAGCATTTGCATAAACATTAAGACAGTCGAATCTGAACAATCCGCCCTGATAAAATGTATTCGGGTCAGTAGTAGGAGGAACCTGGCTCTGATCGTAATCATCAACTCCTAAGTTAAGCGGGGGTCTCGGTCGGGAAACTAAAGGCTCAGCATTAAGCTCAAGAGTCCCGGGAATATCATAGAACGGACTTATAGTATTTGTATTTAAGTCATATGTATATAAAGCGTAATCGGAGTTTATAGGAGAAAGAGCATAGGAGAAAATAATGCGTCCGTCGGGCATTTCAGCAGGGTCAGTTGCATATGGTCCTGCATATGTATAAGTCGAAGTCGGGTTTAGCAGAGCAGTGTTTGTATCAACTCCTGCAAGATATTTGTAATATGATAATCCTTTATCAGTGATTCTAATTCCCGGGCTTCCGCTAGTCATAGTCATTGAACGGTCGGGAGTAAAAACCGATAGCAGCTTTCCGTTTGACATTACTCTGCCGCGATAATTGTTCAGTGTAATTCTATGCTGCGGGTCGCCGCCATAAAATTTCAATACATCAGAATCGGTAACGCAGGATGCTACCTGCCAAACATTGCCGAAATCTGTAGTAAGGGCCAAATTGTCATCTCTTGTGATCTTATTTTCAGTAGCGTTACTCGGCCTGTCAATATTTTGCCACCAGCGTGAGTAAATTATTGCTCCGTTCTGTGGATTTATGGAAGGCTTTTCACCGCTATTTCGTTCTGAAGTAACACGTTTTATATATGTGCTATTTGAGTCTGTTACAAATAAGTTTGTTGCAGGAAATCCTTTTTGTGATAAAGTAGGGTAGCGGGTTGATGCGAACAATATTCTGCCATCCGGTAAATAAATAGGGTCAATATCTTCATATGTTCTGAATTTATCTGCTGCAGGACCAAACTGGTTAAGACTTATATTTCTGTTGCTGAACGTAAGTTTTTTAAATCCTGTACCGTCTTTATATATTTCATAAATTCTCCATGAGCTGTCCCTGCTTTCAACGCCTGCAAAAATAATTTTATTGCCGTCATAGCTTACGAACGGCTGCTGTACATCAACTAAAGATATTCCGTTGAAATTTTTTGTACTGTCAATTAATGTGAAGATGCTTCCGTCAGTGTTGCGGATGAGAAGCTTGCCGCCGACAATTGCAAATCTGCCGTAAGGACCCATACCCGGTATAAGGGTAGCCTGAGGAAATAAAACGTTTCCGTTGCTTACCATGTTTCTGGAAACAAATACTACAGGATAGTCAGTCGCAAAAACAACTGAACTTCCTGAGAGAATAACAAGCCCCAATAATAAAATCGTAATTACTTTTTTCACTTTTCTGAGATGAGATTTTGTTACTTTTAGTAACAACAATAAAGGTATTAAAATTTAATTTTTAATAAAATAGAGTAAGCAGGTAGTTTCATTTTTAAAAGCGGAATGGCAATTTTACGTATTCCTAAAAATAATATCTGAATTATGCCTGAAGAGAATTCTCCTTTCAAAGTAGTTTATGCGTTAATATGGAAATCGCACGAACCCGATGAAATATTCAACCCGCAGGAATTCGATGAAAGAATTCCACGTCTGATGCTCTGGCTAAAAGAAATTCATAGTAAAGGGAAACTTGTGGCCTGCGGCGGAGGGGGATTTGAAAATCACACAGGAGGATTAACATTAATAACTGCTGATAACATCGAAGATGCCATAGCAATAAGCGAAGGAAGCCCGATGAATGAGATTGGGGGTACTGAAATTCTTATGTGGGATGTTTTTTATGGCAATTTAAATGAGAAAAGCCAAATTGGTAAGCTCAAATGAATACTTATTAAATCCTATTGTATTATTAATAATAATTTTTTAAGTTTTAAAACCTCTAAGTTATTGCTCAACTCCACAAATAACTTAAAAAACTGCTATGAAGAAAAATTTACAGCTCTTCCTGTTCTGTTCAATCTTAATTTTATCAGCTCAAAATTTATTTTCTCAGGGGTTAAATGCTATTATTGCTCCCGATAATTTAAATGTTGTTGCCGCAGGTAATAACGGAAATATATTCCGCTCAAGTAATGGTGGAGCATCATGGTCAAGAACCATAATAGGTTCTGTAAATTATAAAAGTATTACTTCATTCGGCGATGATGTCTGGATAAGCGGAAGCGACGGCAAGGTTTATAAAACAAGTAAAGTAAATTCTCCTCTCAACGGAATTGCAACAGGAACATCAAATTCTCTCAATGGAATATCTTTCACAAGTCTTACTACCGGATTTGTATGTGCCGATGGCGGTTTAATTTATAAAACAACAGATGCGGGCTTCAACTGGACTTTGAGTAATTCTGGTATTCCGAACGTAAAGTTAAACGCTATTAATTTCAGAGATGCAAATTATGGAGTAACAGTCGGAGATAACGGAAAAATTTATTTAACAGATAACGGAGGAGCGAGCTGGACAGCCGTAACATCCGGTACTACAAGAAATCTTCTTGCAGTAAAGGCATTCGGGACGGGCACAATTATAACCGGTGAGTGGGGAACACTGATATCACTAACGGGAGTCACTGCTGCGATAATCAACTCAAGAGTAAATTCAGATATTAGAGCAATAAGCGGTACAAGTTTTACTGATGTTCACATAGTTGGCGGCGGCGGGTTTATACGAAACAATAAAAATTCAAGCAATGAGTTTTTGAATTTTGAAATCAACCCTATGATGGGAAATCTTGCAGATGTAAATTTTCTTGATGCTACAACAGGTTTTGCAGTAAGCAGTTTAAATAATGCTATTATTAAAACTACAAACGGAGGACAAAGCTGGCAGTTAACTGCGGGTAATTCAGCTAATATAACATATTCCCAAAAACTGACATCATTCAGCGGAATAGGCAACGGACTTTGTCTTCATCCGAATAACAGAGATGCAATTTTTGTATGCTATGGAAGAACTATTTACAGAAGTTTTAACAGAGGAGAAAATTGGACACAAATTGCAACCATACCAAACACATTAATTACTTCAAACAGTACACATTCATTTTATGTAAGCCCTCTCGATACAAGTGTTTTTATTGCTGCCTGTGAAAGCGCTCCAAATGACAGAGTAATCAGAAGTACTGATTATGGAACAACATGGAGTGTTATACTTAATTCAAATTTTACAAGCTACGGTACTCCTCTTGAAATTGACCACGTAAATCCTGCAATTTTTTATTATGCCCCGGATGGCGGCGGTTTTTATAAATCCACTAACAGCGGCGCAACATTTACAGAAATAAGCGGGATTTATCCGTTCAGAAGTCCTTGCGATATATCAGTATCCTGGGAAGAACCCAATGTGATTATTTTAGCTGACGGAGTTACAAGCGCAGCTCAGCCGGCGGATTTATTTAAATCAACTAACGGTGGTGTGAACTGGGTGAAAGTTTTTACAAATCCCGGAACCGGAGGAAACTTCAGTGAAATTCCCTGCATTATGAATTCCCGTTTCGATAAAAATTTATTGTATATCACGAACTGGAGCGGAAACATGAGATTTAAATCTACCAATGGGGGAGACAACTGGTTTTCAATACAGTCAACTTCTTTCAGCGGGTGGACAGGTGAAATCTGTCAGGAAGACCCGTCTTTAGTTCTTACCGGCCGTTACGGTCAGAGTGTATCATTATCCACAAACAGCGGTGCTAACTGGACTGAGTTTTCATTGCCGAGCGGAAACTGCGGAGCGGGCACAATTGTTCCTGCAAGAGATTATCTTATATCGCAGCAGTGTGACGGAGTTTTAAAAATGAAAATACAATATGATGGAGCAGATATAATTGAGGAAGGAATAATATCAAATAATGTACCTTCAGATTATTCTTTATATCAAAATTTCCCGAATCCGTTCAACCCAACGACTGAAATCCGTTATGATATTAAGAGTGGGGGAATGGTAAAGCTTAAAATTTATTCGGAAGAGGGAAGAAATATTTATACTCTTGTAGATGGAAATAAAAATGCAGGTACATACAGCGTGAAATTTGATGCATCTAATTTTTCATCCGGAGTTTATTATTATACATTAGAAACCGTGGGAAATCTTTTAACAAAGAAAATGGTTTTAGTGAAATAATAGTATAGAATCGTTTTATAAAGGGTGCCGGTTTAATTTCGAATGTAAAATCTTTTGAAGACATAAGATTTATATTGTATTCTAAAAAGAGATTTTTTAATTTCCATACTATATTTAAAAAAACATTCCGGCTCCCCAGGACAACTTTAAATAGCTGCCCTACCTTTTATAATTTCAAGTTTATTTATTCAAAAATATATTTTAAAAATTAAATCTTTTACTAAATGAAAAAGTATGTAAAGATTTTTTTACTTTTATTCTTTATTATAGTTACTGTTTCAAATTCCTATTCTCAGGGTTTGAATACAATGGCTTATGGAGATTCAAATACTGTTTTTGCCTTTGGTGATAACGGTAAAGTTCTGAAAACTTATAATGGCGGTTTGACATGGTCAAGAACGACTTTAGGGACTGCTAATTTTGTAAGTTCAGCCGCAGTTGGCTCGTTCTTCATGGCAGCGAGTAACGACGGTAAAGTTACAAGAATAAATTTTCAAACAGGTGAAACTATTGTTTACACTACACCTGCTACTTCCATAAATGGCTGTAACTTCCGCGGATTCAGTGACGGATTTATCGTTGGAAATAATGGAAGTGTTTATAAGTCAACTGATTTCGGTATATCTTGGACATTAAAGAATTCAGGAATCCCCGGTACAGTGAAACTTAATGCAATAGGAGGAACCGACCCATATTATATTACAGTTGGTGATGGCGGAGTCGCATACAAAACAACGAATGGCGGAAATAACTGGACTGCATTAACAACAGGTACAACTAAAAATTTACTCACAGTATTCACCTCCGGACCCTTAGTTGATTATTTTGTTGGCGGTGAATCAGGTGCATATTTTTCCGGTACGGTATCAGTTGCGGGTAACCCGACAGTTACTTATTTGACACCTAGTGATATAAGAACTATATCAGGTGTTAATTCATTTTATATAAGGATTGGCGGCGGACAGGGATTTATAAGAAATAATACATTCCCTAACGGTGACGGTTTTGCTCATTTTGAACCAAATCCTTTAATGTCGGATTTATCCTGCATAACTGTAAACAGAGTAAATCTTAACGGCACTTATTATGCATGCAGCAACAAAACCGATGCTATAATTAAAACAACAAATAACGGTGCTAATTGGGAATTTACCGGCGGAGCAACCAAAAGTATATCATGGGTAACTAAATTATCAGCTTCAGGCGGAATAGGAAATAATCTTTGCATGAACCCAAACAACAAAAATGAAATGTACGTTGTTTACGGAAAAAATATGTACAGAAGTATGGATAGATGTGAAACCTGGACAAATTTCGGAACTGTAGGAGCTACGTCAGGAACAATTTCTATAGCTCACTCTTTCTATGTAAGCACACTTGATACAAATGTTTTAATGTGCGCAATTGAAGGTACGCCAACTGACAAAGTGGTCAGAAGCACTAACTATGGAGCAACGTGGACTACAATAATTGCAAGCAACTTCAGCAGTTATGGAATGCCGCTTGAAATGGACCAAAACACTCCGGGTGTATTTTATTATGCACCGGATAACGGCGGTTTCTGGAAATCCACAGATAACGGAGCAACCTTTACTGAAATAAGCGGAGCTTATCCGTTCAGAAGTCCTTGTGACGTAGTAGTTGAATGGGGAAATTCAAATAATATTTTACTTGCTGATGGTATCACAGGAAGCGGTGTTGCAGATATTTTTAAATCAACAAACGGCGGAGTTAACTGGGTAAAAGTATTTACAAATACAAGCGGAGCAAGTGAGATTCCTTCTATGTGCAATAGTCAGTTTGATAAAAATTTAGTTTATGCAACTAACTGGTCATCGGCAAACAGATATAAATCAACTAATGCCGGTAGTAACTGGGCGGGAATTCAATCTACGTCATTCAGCGGTTGGGGCTCGGACATTTGCCATGAAGACCCGAATGTAGTATTGACGGGAAACTACGGACAAGGCTCATCATTCTCTACAAACGGCGGTACAAGCTGGACTGAATATAATATGCCTGCAGGCGGATGCGGCGCAGGAATTATTGTGCCTGAAAGAGGATATCTTGTCGCGATGGAGTGCAGCGCGCTTCTTAAAATGAATGTAACTTACAATGTTATTACAAATGTTGAAGAGCAGACACTAACAGGTATTCCTTCAAAATATAACTTGTATCAAAACTATCCTAATCCTTTTAACCCGATAACAGAAATCAGATACGATATAGTTAATCCGGGAAATGTTTCAATGAAAGTTTTTGACCAGTCAGGTAAAGAAGTTTATAATCTGGTAAATGGTTTTAAAAATGCCGGTTCATATAGTGTTAAATTTGATGCGGCTTCTTTTGCATCAGGAGTATATTATTATACATTAGAAACAGGCGGTAACATTTTTACAAAGAAAATGATTTTAGTAAAATAAATTTTATCTAAAATTTGATTGTTAAAAAAAGGAGGCTTGTGCCTCCTTTTTTTATTTACACAAAGTGAAAGTTTTATATTGTTTCAAAAGATAAGAATTATTAATTTTTATGATTAATTTTTAAAATGCGGCACACCTAGGCAACAATTAAGTTTGTCTTATCCTCCTTACATAAATCAATTTTACGATTACGGTTTTTATTTTATTTAATTTTTTTATTAATAACAATTTTTAAAAACTAAAACTTTTATAAATGAAAAAGTATGTTAAGATCTTTTTATTAACAATCCTTACAACGATTATATATTCAGATTCTTACTCTCAGGGTTTGAATGCTATTGTTGTACCGGATACAGTTAATATCCTTGCCGTAGGCGATAACGGTAAAATGCTACGCACCAGCAACGGTGGAGCGACCTGGTCGAGAACAGCTTCCGGTACTGCAAATTTTAAATGCGCAGGTTGGGTAGGAGATATGGTTCTTATCGGCGGCAGCGATGGTAAAGTCTACAAAACTACAAAAGCAAATTCATCTGTTTCAGGATATAACACTGGAACTTCTAATTCAATAAACGGGATTTCTGTAAGATTTGCAGTTGCTTATGCATGTGCTGATGGTGGATTGGTATATAAAAGCACTAACCAGGGAGTTAACTGGTCATCTGTAAGCGCCGGTTTACCAAACGTAAAGTTGAACTCAATCTACTTTATGGATGATAATACAGGGATGGTAGTCGGAAATGCAGGCACTGCATATAAAACAACAAACGGCGGCACAAACTGGACCGCTGTAACTACCGGAACTACAAGAAATTTATTAACAGTTTACGGTCGCGTTTTAGAGTATTACATCGGCGGTGAATGGGGCACATTTTTATACGGAAGTTTCCCAAATCCTGCGCCACCGGTTGCATGGGATATGAAAACA
The DNA here is from genome assembly GCA_018266835.1 of Bacteroidota bacterium. Lineage (NCBI taxonomy): Bacteria > Pseudomonadati > Bacteroidota > Bacteroidota bacterium. The sequence goes on from JAFDZP010000001.1 coordinate 387,824, forward strand.
CGAAGCGATATTAAGTGTATTACCGGACCAGGTTCGTTTGATTTGAAAATTGTCGGAGGCGGTGGTTTTATAAGAAATAATAAAGTACCAACAGGAACATACTTTAATAATTTTGAAGTAAATCCTATGATGGCTTCATTAGTAAGCATTGAAACATCCGCTTTAACAGGTACAAGTTTCGCCTGCAGTAATGTTACTGATGCTATAATTAAGACATCTAACTATGGTGCTTCATGGGAGTTTACAGCAGGTGCATCAAAGAGCATTACATGGGTATCTAAATTATCAGGTTCAGGCGGTATCGGAAATAATTTGTGCATGAACCCTAACAACAGAGATGAGTTGTATGTGGTTTATGGAAAAACGATGTACAGAAGTATGGATAGGGGAGAAACATGGACAAATTTTGGTACAGTTGGTTCAAGCACAACAACAGTAAGTTCCGCTCACTCCTTTTATGTAAGTCCGCTTGATACAAATATATTGATGTGCGCAATTACAAGTTCTCCTACAGATCTGGTTGTAAGAAGCACAAACTATGGAGCAACCTGGACAACAATTTTATCTATAAATTTCAGTAATTATGGTATGCCCTTAGAAATGGACCAGAACAATCCTAACGTTTATTACTATGCTCCTGACAATGGCGGGTTCTGGAAATCTACAAACAATGGTGCATCATTTACAGAAATCAGCGGTAACTATCCGTTCAGAAGTCCCTGTGATATAGTAGTTCAATGGGGAAATTCAAATAAAATAATGGTTGCCGATGGTATTACAGGCAGCGGCGTTGCAAATATTTTCAAATCTGATAATGGCGGAGTTAACTGGACATTGGTTCATACAAATCCAAGCGGCGCAAGTGAAATTCCATCTATGTGTAATTCAGCACAGGATACTAATATTGTATATGCAACAAACTGGAGCCAAAGCACCAGATACAGAACAGTAAACGGTGGAAGCAACTGGGCTTCAATACAATCTACATCATTCAGCGGCTGGGGTTCCGATCTTTGCCGTGAAGATCCGAACGTTGTTCTCACCGGAAACTACGGGCAAGGTTCTTCACTCACTACAAACGGAGGGCTGACATGGACTGAATATAGTATGCCTTCCGGTGGCTGCGGAGCAGGGATAATTGTACCCGAAAGAGGGTATCTCATTGCAATGCAATGCAGCGGACTTTTAAAAATGAATATTACATACAATGTTATTACAAATGTTGAAGAGCAAACTTTGACGGGAGTTCCTACAAAATATAATTTATATCAGAATTTTCCGAATCCGTTCAATCCTACGACAGAAATAAGGTACGATGTTTTAAATACAGGAAATGTATCTATGAAAGTTTATGACCAGTCCGGCAAAGAAATTTACACATTAGTAAATGGAATAAAAAATGCAGGTTCATACAGTGTAAAATTTGATGCTTCTTCTTTTGCATCGGGTGTTTATTATTATACATTAGAAACGGGCGGAAATATTTTCACTAAAAAAATGATTTTAGTAAAATAATTTTCAGGATTTTTCCATCTTAATCAAACAAAGGAGGCATAAAAGTCTCCTTTTGTTTTTTATAAACTCCTCACAATTTCTAATTTGTTTAGTTTTTACTAATAAGTTTTCATATTGATTTAAAAAAAGGGTTTTGGTATGTTAAAGGCTTATTCACAAAAAACCAAAACTAAAAACTTTTAAGAAAACTTTAAAAATGGAAAAGTATTTAAAGATTGTTACATCTTTATTTATTCTTGCCTTGTTCACCTGCAATGCTTTCTCTCAGGGATTAAACGCAATTGTAGCTCCGGATAACAGCAATGTATTAGCTGCGGGAGACAATGGTAAAATTTTACGTTCTAATAATGGCGGTTCAACTTGGTCTAGAACAACAAACGGTACAGTAAATTTCAAATCGGCAGCCTCTTTTGGCAGCAACATCTGGATTGGTGGTAATGATGGAAAAGTTTACAAAACAACTTCAGGAAATTCTCCTATAACAGGGTACTTTACAGGCTCTATTAATTCAATTAATGGTGTATGTTTCGTATCTTCACTTGTCGGTTATGCTTGCGGAGATGCAGGTGTAGTTTATAAAACAACTGACGGAGGTCTTACATGGGCTCCAAAATTCAATGGTTCCGGTTCAGAAAATCTTTATGGAATCAGTTTTAAAGATGCCAACAATGGTATTATTGTGGGTAATAACGGTGCTGCATATGTAACTGTTAACGGCGGCGATAACTGGACTGCTATTGCAACAGGTACAGCAAGAAAACTTCTTACTGTAAAATATTTTGCTTCAAACGCATTTATAGGAGGTGAGTGGGGAACACTTTTAAATTATACAGGTGTGCCGAATACTTCAGTAATAAAATCAAGAACCAGAAGTGATATAAAATGTATAACCGGCTTAGATAATGCAAATGTTCACTTAGTTGGCGGCGGCGGTTTCATCAGAAATAATACAGCAAGCAGCGCGGAATTTTTAAATTTTGAGCAAAATCCGATGATGGCAAACTTAGTAGGAATTTCTTTCTCCGACCTTAATACAGGTTTTGCTGTCAGCAGTTTAACAGACGCAATTATTAAAACATCGAATGCAGGAACTTCATGGGAGCTTACTGCAGGCGCAACAAGAAGCATATCATGGGTTTCTAAACTTTCAGGTTCAGGCGGAATTGGAAACAATCTTTGTTTAAATCCAAACAACAGAGATGAAATGTATGTTGTATACGGAAAGAATATGTACAGAAGCATGAACAGAGGTGAAACCTGGACAAACTTCGGAACAGTAGGAGCAACTTCAGGAACAGTTTCCAATGCTCACTCTTTTTATGTAAGTCCTCTTGATACAAATATTTTAATGTGCGCTATCGAAGGTTCACCTACAGATAAAGTTGTAAGAAGTACAAACTATGGCGCTACCTGGACAACTATACTGTCAATAAATTTCAGTAACTATGGTATGCCATTAGAAAACGACCAGAATAACCCTAACCTATGGTACTATGCACCGGATGGCGGCGGTTTCTATAAATCAACAGATAACGGAGCAACCTTTACTGAAATCAGCGGAGCATATCCGTTCAGAAGCCCTTGCGATATTTTAGTTGCATGGGAAGATTCACAAACAATTTTTATTGCCGACGGTATTACAAGCGCATCACAGCCTGCAGATATTTTCAAAACAACTAACGGAGGTGTAAACTGGGTAAAAGTTCACACAAATCCGTCAGGCGCAGGAGCAAGTGAAATTCCATCAATGTGCAATACAGCATTCGATTTGAAACAAGGTTTTGCAACAAACTGGAGCAGTTCAAGCAGATATAAATCAACAAACGGCGGAAACAACTGGACAGCAATCCAGTCCACTTCATTCAGCGGATGGAATTCAGATTATTGCCGTGAAGATCCTACAATAACACTTTCAGGTAACTACGGACAAAATTCTTCATTAACAACTAATGGCGGAACGACATGGACTGAATACCCATTGCCTTCGGGTGGATGCGGCGCCGGTATTATTGTTCCTGAAAGAGGATATTTAGTTGCTATGCAATGTTCAGGTTTATTAAAAATGAACGTAACTTACACAGTAATTACAAATGTAAGTGAGCAGACATTATCAGGCATACCTACAAAGTATGACTTGTATCAGAACTATCCGAATCCTTTCAACCCTTCAACAGAAATCAGATATGATATTCTGAATGCAGGAAATGTAACATTGAAAGTATATGACCAGGCAGGAAAAGAAGTTAACACACTTGTTAACGGATTGAAATCAGCCGGTTCATACAGCATTAAGTTCGATGCATCTTCGCTTTCTTCAGGTGTTTACTATTACACACTTGAAACAGCAGGTAACACTTTCACAAAGAAAATGATATTAGTAAAATAAGAAATAAGAACTTATTTTATAAAAAAGGCGGCTAAACACCGCCTTTTTTTTTGCCCTTAAAATAATTTTAATACAAAAATTTGATACTTAATTTTTGTTTAAATAAAAATTATTTTACGTAATAGAGCTTAATGAAAAAAATCCTTATCATAGAAGACGAAGATTTTATCCGCGAGACTGTGCAGGATATTCTGGATGCCGAAGGCTTTGAGACTGATTCTGCCGAGAACGGACAGATTGGAGTTGAAAAAGCTAAAGGATTTCTTCCGGATTTAATTATCAGCGATATTATGATGCCTGTTCTTGACGGTCATGGAGTAATCCGTGAGCTCAAAAAGGACGAAACAACCGCACAAATACCATTCATTTTTCTTACAGCAAAATCAGAGTTAAAAGACTTACGCGAAGGCATGGAGCTTGGTGCCGACGATTATTTGAATAAGCCGTTCACTGCCGATGAACTGATTAATGCTATCCAGGTAAGAATAAATAAAGCTGACCAGACTAAAAAAATAACTGAATCTAAGTTAGATGAACTTCGTTCTAATATTATATATGCCTTACCGCATGAAATGAAAACAGCATTAGGGGGAATTGCTACGACTGTGGAAGTGTTGATTGATATGGATGAAGCATTCAGCAAAGAAGAACGTTTTGAAATGTACGGTATGATAAAAGATTCAGCATTGAGATTAGATGCATTGATTAAGAAAAATTTATTATATGCTAATCTTGAAATTATAAATTCAGATAAAAATAAAGCCGCTGAATTAAAAAGACATACCACTGATCAAATTAAAAAATCTCTTGAGGAAGTTCTTTCAGATAAAAGCGCAAGATACAGACGCGCAGATGATTGGAATTTAATTTGCGGTGAAGATGTTAAAATTAAAATCTCAAAGGATAATCTGTTAAATATTCTCGATGAAGTAATTGATAACGCCTTCCGTCATTCAAAGACGGGAAATAAAGTTACAATAACTGTGGATAACAATCCCGAGAATACTCATTTAAATATTGTTGTAAGAGATGAAGGAAGAGGAATATCGGTTGAAAATTTACAGAAGATAGGCGCATTTATGCAGTTTGACAGAAACAGATATGAGCAGCAGGGACTGGGACTCGGATTAATAATTACAAAAAAATTAACTGAAACACACGACGGAATTTTCGAAATAAAAAGTGAAGAGGGAAAATTTACTGAAGTAAGAATTTCTTTCCTTCTTGATAAATAATTTTTACACTACAAAAAGCTAAACACATACCATATAATTTACAGATGAAAAATTACACAAAAATTAACGACTTTTCGCAGAGACATATCGGACCAAACGATGATGAAATCAACATTATGCTTGAGGCATTGGGCTTAAAATCACTGGACGATTTAATTTACGAAACAATTCCCGATAACATCAGAAAAAAAGAGCCGATGAGATTAGATGCTCCGCTTTCTGAATTTGAATTTTTAAAAAAGATAAAAAGCATTGCAGCGAAGAATAAGATTTATAAATCTTATATAGGAATGGGATACCACCCTACTATTACTCCCGCTGTAATATTAAGAAATATATTAGAGAATCCGGGTTGGTACACACAGTACACTCCTTACCAGGCAGAGATTTCCCAGGGGAGACTGGAAGCGCTACTTAATTTCCAGACACTCATAATTGATTTAACGGGACTTCCAATTGCTAATGCATCATTGTTAGACGAAGCAACTGCAGCAGCCGAAGCTATGCACTTATTTTATGCAGTAAAGCCTAACACAAAAAAAGATGCAAACAAATTTTTTGTATCTAAGAATTGTTTTCCGCAGACAATAGATGTTATAAAAACCAGAGCTGAATCCATCGGAATAGAAATTGTCATCGGTGATAAGAGTACCATGGGTGAACTTAACAATGACTTCTTCGGAGCTCTTGTACAATATCCTAATGCAACGGGTGAAATTCCTGACTACTCAGAATTTTTTGCAAAATGTAAAGAGCATGGGATTTTAATCGCAGTTGCTGCTGACTTAATGAGTCTTGCCCTACTTAAACCTCCGGGAGAATTTGGCGCAGATGCAGTGGTAGGCAACAGTCAGAGGTTCGGAGTACCTATGGGATACGGCGGACCGCATGCAGCATTCTTTGCAACTAAAGAAGAATTTAAGAGAAGTATACCGGGAAGAATTATCGGAGTAACGGTTGATTCACACGGTGACAAGGCATACAGAATGGCTTTACAGACGCGTGAGCAGCACATAAGACGTGAAAAGGCAACAAGCAATATCTGTACAGCACAGGTGCTTTTAGCTATCATGGCGAGCATGTATGCAGTTTATCATGGACCTGAAGGTATATTGGAAATTGCTACTACGATAAATTATAATACTGTTGTATTGAACGATGCTTTAACTTCAATGGGAGTTAAGCAATTAAACAAATCTTTCTTTGACACTTTAAGACTTCAGTTAGATTCAAAAGAAGAAGTTGAAAAAGTTAAAGTGAAAGCAGAATCAAAAAATATTAACTTCAGATACTTCGGTGAAAATAATGTCGGCATTACTTTAAATGAGCAGACAACAGTCGATGATATAACAGAAATAGTTTCTGTCTTTATTGAAGCATTAGGAAAGAAATCTAAAATTAATACTGATCCTATAAAATCTTCAATTCCGGAGAATTTAAGAAGAACAACTGAATTTTTAACTCATCCTGTTTTTAACACATATCACTCAGAAACAGAGATGCTGCGTTATATGAAGAAGTTAGAGAATAAAGATTTATCTTTGACGGTCTCAATGATTCCGCTGGGTTCATGCACAATGAAGTTGAACGCAACAACTGAAATGATTGGAGTAACTTATCCTGAATTCGGAGAAATACATCCGTTCGTTCCTATGAATCAGGCAGAAGGATATTTAGAATTAATAAAAGATCTGGAAAAAGATTTGTGTGAGATAACAGGCTTTGCAGGAATTTCATTGCAGCCGAACTCAGGCGCGCAGGGTGAATATACAGGATTGCTTGTAATAAGAGCGTATCATCACAGCAGAAATGAGCATCACAGAAACATTTGTTTAATTCCTTCATCTGCGCATGGTACAAATCCCGCAAGCGCAGTTATGGCAGGTATGAAAGTTGTTGTCGTTGCCTGCGATGCAGAAGGAAAAATTGATTTAAAAGATTTAGAGGCAAAAGCTGAACAGCATAAGGATAACCTTGCAGCATTGATGGTAACATATCCTTCAACGTTTGGAGTGTTCGACACAAATATAAAAGACGTTTGTAAAATAATTCATGATAACGGCGGACAGGTTTATATGGACGGCGCGAACATGAATGCGCAGGTAGGGCTTACAAGTCCTGACTTAATTAATGCAGACGTTTGTCATCTGAACTTACATAAAACATTCTGCATTCCGCACGGCGGCGGCGGTCCGGGAATCGGACCTATCGGAGTTGCAAAACATCTGGTAGAATTTTTACCGGGACATTGTGTTGTTCCTATGGGAAATAAAAATTCCATTAGCGCAGTATCGGCTGCCCCATGGGGAAGTGCAAGTATTCTCATTATTTCTTACGCATACATAAAAATGATGGGTGAAAGAGGACTGACGAGAGCAACACAGCTTGCAATCCTGAATGCAAATTATATAAAGGCAAGACTTGAAGATGATTACAAAGTATTATATAAAGGTGACAGGGGAATGGTTGCGCATGAGCTGATATTTGACGTTAGGGAATTTAAAAATTCGGCAGGTGTTGAAGTAGTTGATATTGCAAAGAGGCTGATGGATTACGGCTTCCACGCTCCGACAGTTTCGTTCCCGATTCCGGGAACATTAATGGTTGAGCCGACGGAAAGCGAATCTATTAACGAGCTCGACAGATTTATTACTGCAATGAAACACATAAGGCAGGAGATAAAAGAAATTGAAAACGGTATTTACGATAAGACTGATAATGTACTGAAGAACGCTCCGCACACTGCATACAGTATAGCAGCGGAGAAGTGGAACCACTCATACAGCAGAGAGAAAGCAGTTTATCCTGTGGCTTCACTGAGGGACCAGAAATTCTTCCCAAGTGTAGGCAGAGTGAACGATGCGCAGGGCGACAGGAATTTAATATGTGCCTGTCCTCCGACAGAAGCTTACGCAGAAGAAACTGTTTAGTTATCAGTTGTCAGTTTATAGTTTTTAGTAAAAGAAAGGCGTTCAGTTGAACGCCTTTGCTGTTATTGCAGTTATATAGTGAAATAGTTATAGAAATTTTTTAAATTAAGTTATGGAAAAATATAATTACATTACAGCAGACCCTTTGATTCTTGGAGGTAAACCAATTATAAGAGGAACGCGCATAAGTGTTGAGCTTATTCTTGAATGGATTTCAAACGGTTCTTCGATAAAAGATATTAATAAATCCTATCCCCATCTTTCAGAAGCCTCAATTAAGGAAGCTGTGCAGTATGCAACAGAATTTTTAAGAAATGAAATTTTTGTTGAAATAAAGCATGATGCTTGATGCAATTAAGAGATTGTAAATTTCTTATTGACGAAAATCTTCCGTCTGATTTCACACTCTACCTCCGAAATCAGAAGTTAGATGTAAAAGATATTAAAGAGGAAAATTTATTTGGTATTAATGATGTGGAAGTATTAAAACTTTCCAGAGATGAAAATCGAATTCTTGTAACTCAGGATAAAGATTTCGGTAAAATTGTTTACACAAGTCAGTATAGCTTTACAGGTATAATCTATCTTAAACCGGGACATATATCTGGAAAAATACACACAGATACTTTTGAGCATCTTTTAAATTCAGATTTAATTTTTAAATCATCTTTTATAGTTGTTGCAGAAAACAATAACGGTGATATAAAAATTCGATTAAGAAACGAATTAAAATTTTAACTCTTTAATACACACGTTATCCATTCAGGATTATCAGAGGTGAACGGCTCTGCACTTCCTGTGCGTTCAATCTGTATATCTTTCATTGTGTATCTCACAGGTAATTTGAACCCTGCAGCAGCTAACAGTTTTAAAAAATAATCCGGGTCATAAAAGTTTACAAAGTCCAGTCCTACAGAATCTTTTATTTTTCTGAAGACTTCTGTTCCGAAAATTCTGTTGTCTTCGTCAATCAATTCGGGTGTAATTCCGAAATCACAAGCAAAAGATGAATTGCTTGGGGCAAAGAATTTAAGAATATTTATAAAGTCTTCCTGTTTAAGATAATAAATTATTCCTTCCATAATTAAAATTGTCGGCCTGGCATTGTTCCATTCGTTCTCGAATAAATTCTGATGAAGCAACTCTATATTTGTTATATCACATTCAATGAATTTTATATTAGGACATATTCCGTTGAGATATTTTTCTTTATCCTTCATTAAGTATTTATCAATATCATATACAGTGCTTGAGGGATAAAGGGAAGCGAGTTCAACAGACATGGGAGCGATTCCCGCGGCAAGAATGACTACTTGTCCGTCTTTATTTTGTTCAAGAAAATTAACAGCGCATTTTCTGACGAAAAACTTCCTGTTACTTACTGCCTGAAAGTGCATGTAATGCTCTTTTACATCAAAGAGCTGAAGCAATGCATCGGCAGAGCTGAGGTCAAGGCGGTTAAAATAATCTATGGCATTTTGTGATTTCCAGATGTCAGGGGAGGTCCAGTTTAGTACAAGCGCAGAAGTATCTGAAATTATCATTATTGTGTTTAAATTAAGTCATAAAATTAAGTAAATTTATGATGTAAAAAAATATATAAGATATAAATTGTAATATTCTTTTTAATAAAAATATTCTAAATTTACCCATTGTAGAAATTAAATCTATTTCAAAATGCTAAACACAGAAAACTTCACTAAAGAACTCAATTCAGTAATCGCAAAAAGCAGTCTGCTTGAACATCCTTTTTATCAGAAATGGAATGAAGGCAAGCTTACTATAGAAGAATTGAGAGAATATGCAAAACAGTACTATCATTTCGTAAAGCATTTTCCAAGATTTGTCAGCGCAGTGCATTCAAATTGCGATGACATCGAAATAAGAAAAACTTTAGTTGAGAATTTAGCAGATGAAGAAGGATTCAAAACAGGAATCGAAAACCATCCTGCATTATGGATTAACTTTGCAGAAGGTTTAGGTCTATCAGCAGATGAAGTAAGAAATGCAGAGCCTATTGCTGAAGTAAATGAGCTTGTAAAAGGAATGTATGAATTAACAAAATCAGAAGATTACATTAAAGGACTTTCAGCATTATATGCTTATGAAATGCAGGTCCCTGAAATTTCAAAAACAAAAATTGCAGGTCTGAAAAATTTCTACGGAGTAGATTCAGAGAAGGCAATCGAATTCTTTACAGTTCACGAAGAAGCAGATGTGTATCACTCAAAAGATGAATTAGATATTATCTTAAAAAAGACAGATAACTCTGCAAAACAATTTCATGCAATTCATGCAGCAGATACTTCATCTAAATTAATGTGGAAATTCTTAGACGGAGTTTATCACAATTACTGTGTTAATTAATTAAATTTTATATTTAAAAAATTTGAAAGGGTTTGAAGAAGTTCAAACCCTTTTTTTATAAAATGAACTGATATGACTACTGAAGACGTATTGAATAATTATAAAAAAATTGCCGTGCTTGGCTTTTCGCAAAATCCTGTAAGACCAAGCAATCATATTACAATTTATCTTCAGAAGGTTGGATACACTGTTTACGGTGTGAATCCCGGACTTGCCGGAAGGGAAGTTGACGGCATAAAATGTTACGGCTCACTTTCCGAAATAAAAGATGAAGTTGATATTGTGAATGTATTCCGGAATGCAAGATACCTTCCGGAAATTATTGACGAAGTTTTATCATTGCCATATAAACCAAAAGTTATATGGACGCAGCTTGAAGTTGTGAACGCTGATGCTAAAGCAAGAGCTATTGCAGCAGGAATAGACTATGTGGAAGATAAATGCATCTATGTAGAACATAAATTAAACCCTAACGTTAAAAAGTGATTTTTATTTTATGAACACGAATAAAACAAAATTAATATATCAGATCTTAGCATTTGTAATTCCGTTTATTGCATATGTGATTACACTTGCTCCGACGGTAACATTCATTGATGCAGGCGAGCTTACCACAGTCTGCGCAAAACTAGGAGTAGCGCATCCTACGGGATATCCTTTGTTTACATTGCTTGGGCATATATTTAGCTTTCTGCCTACAGGTTCAGTTGTTTACAGTCTGAACTTTATGTGCGCAGTATTATCTTCAACTACAATAGTTATTTTCTTTAATTTAATGGTATTTATATTTTCAAAGTTAAAGCTAAATGACGATACTTGGGAAACTGCATTATCTGATACTGTAATTTACAATGTTTCTTTCGGGGCAGCTTTGATACTTGCTTTCTCGAAAACATTCTGGGATACTTCAAACGCAATTGAGGTTTATTCACTGCACACATTATTTATTGTTTCTAATATTTATCTTTTCCTCAGAGCCTGCAATGTAACATCATTTGATACTAAGGCAAACATTTTTCAAAGAGAAAAATACTGGCTGATATTTGCTTTTGTTCTGGGATTAAGTTTTACAAACCATCTATCAACAATTTTTCTTTCAGTAGGATTTTTGTATTTATATTTCGCCGTCAACGGTTTCAATAAACTATCCTTACAAAGAATATTATTACTTGCCGTTCCGTTTATTTTAGGACTCTCCGTTTATATTTATCTTCCAGTCAGAGCGGATAATCCTGTACTTGCATGGGGACATCCTGATACCTGGGATAATTTCTTCAGACACGTTTCCGGTAAGCAGTTCAGCGTATGGATGTTTACAGGTACTGAAAACGCTACAAAACAATTTTCGTATTTCAGAACTGCATATCCCCTTGAATTCTTCTACGCTCCTATGCTCTTAGCAATTTTAGGATTAGTGGAGATTTTCAAAAAGAGTTTAAAGCTTTTCTGGTACACACTTTTACTTGCAGGATTTTGTGTTCTGTATGCAATCAATTATGATATTCACGATATTGACTCATACTTCCTTCTTGCATACATTGTAACTGCAATATGGATAGGCTTCGGTATTTATTTTATAGTAAAAAGATTAGGTGAAGCCTCAAGAAAAAGTGTATCATTTATTTTAATATTTGTCGCTCTGCTCCCTATGAGCAACAGTTTTAAGTCTGTGAATGAAAGTCAGAATTATTATGTTAAAGATTACACTTTTAATATTTTCAATTCTGCTCCCCAAAATTCAATTATAGTTTCTACTCAGTGGGATTTCTGGTTATCAGCTTCAATTTATTTTCAGTATGTGGAAGGAATTAGAAAAGATTTGGTTATAATAGATAAGGAGCTTTTGAGAAAGACATGGTACGTACCGCACATAAAGCAGCATTATCCTGAAATTTATGCAAACAGCAAAGGTGAGTTCGATATATACTATAATGAGCTTTTGAAATTTGAAAAATATCCTGACAGATATACTAAACCGGCAAATGAATCTGAGAGGCAGGACGTTGCGAAGATTCAGGCAGCTTTTAAAGAATTACTTACGAGTATAGTTGATAAAAATCCGAACAGGAACTTTTTCACTACATTTGAAATTGAATCAGAGAAGAATGAAAGATTTGCAAATGCATATATGAGAATTCCGGAAGGATTATTAATAAGATACATGAAAGTAACGCCTGACTATGATAATTATGTTATGCCTCAGTTTACTTTTCAGAATAATCAGGATTCAGATTACTATCACACATTTTTAAGAAATGCATATTACAACGCTTACCTTAGCAGAGTAAACTATCTTATGAATTTTGCAAAGTACAATGAAGCCGAGCAGCTTATAAATAAAGCCGCAGAAGTTAATCCGACAGGCGGGGAAATTCTGATGATGAGAAACAAAATAAAGCAGTTAAGAACAATGCCAACTAAATAATAAAATTTGATAAAGACACTCATTCTTACAATTTCGATACTGTTGATTTATATCAGTGATACTAAATGCCAGCCGCAGGATTCTGCAAAATATGTTGTTGATAGTACAATTTCCGAAAGTAATCTTCGTATATTAATTGAAAATATAGTTGTAACCGGCAACAAAGTAACCGATGCCGATATTATTTTGCGCGAGATGCAGACTAAGCAAAATGAGTACACAACTGTTGATGTTTTAAACCGTGATTTGCAGCGCATTTATAATCTTGGCTTGTTTACAAAAGTTGATATGATTCCGATTCCTTCCAGTGATAAAGGATACAGTCTTTTAATTACAGTTGAAGAAGGTTTTTATTTTTTGCCGATTCCTATAGGCGGAATAAAAGACGGTGACTTGAAGAAAATTTGGGTTGGGATGAATCTTAAATGGAGAAATTTCAGAGGAAGAAATGAAACTGTAGGGCTTGCGTTCGGAGTGTTTTACGATCCGTTTGTAAATGTAAGTTATTCAATTCCATGGATAGGAAAAAATCATCACTACTTCACATCTTTTGACGCAGGATATTCCGTGAATAATAATAAAAGTATACCGGATGATGTTACTGCTCCTCTAAACGTTAATGATGTTTATACTTACAAGACTTTCAACTGGAATACAAAAGTTTCGGTAGGAAAATATATGTTCAAAGAACTTTCAACAGCAGTCAGCTTAGGATTCAACAGCACATCAACTTCAGATTACATAAAAGATAAAACTCTTTCAACAGACGGGACCGATAATTATTTATCAGCCGGCTATAATATAAATTACGATACAAGAGATTCTTATGAATATACTCTGGCAGGAATATCTGTTTCTGGAAATTATCTGAAGTATGGTTTTGGTGATGTTATAAATTACAATTCTATCGGAGTTGATTTAAGAAAATTTATTCCGATAAAACTCAGCGATAAATATTTAATTTCATTAGGGACAAGATTCAACTCCACTGTTTTCTGGGGCGGTAACATTGCCGATTATCATCATTCGCAGCTAGGCTACAGCAGATTGATAAGAGGCTGGGATGATTATGTTTTCGAAGGAGAAAACTCGATGATTTATTCCAATGAACTGAGAATTCCTATTATACAACCTTTCTATATTCCGGGTAAAGAACTTCCTATTGCAAGAAAGTTACCTGTACTAAAAGATTTTAGTTACAAGTTCGGACTATATGCAACGTTATTTTATGATGTCGGCGCTGTCTGGAATAAGCACGATAATATTTTCAACACCAGATTTTACGATGGATACGGCGCAGGGCTTAATTTCATTCTGCCGTTCGGATTTGTAGGCAGAGCTGACTGGGGCTTCCGTCATCAGAATAATTTTTATAAAGGACAATTAATATTCTCCCTGAATTCTTCTTTCTAATTTTTTGATATGGAATATTATTACACAGAGAAGAAAAATATTTTCCCTGAAAAAAATCTGCTCATTATAGATAATTTTGAATTCAATCATTTATCTAAAGTACTTCGCAAAAGAGCAGGGGATTTAATTACACTGACTGACGGCGAGCTTGGAGTCTATGATTGCAAAATTGATGGCATCGGCAAGGACAAAATTACTTGCACGATTTTAAATACGAAATTTGATATTTTTGAACCTGAGTTGAACGTTCATTTATACATCTGCTATCTTCGTAACAGTGAACGATTTGAATTTGCAGTTGAAAAAGCAGTTGAACTTGGAGTGAAAAGCATCACTCCTGTTTTTTCAGAAAGAGTTATAAATAAATCCGGCTTTTCTGCTAACAAAGAGAAAAGAATTAACCAGATAATTCTTTCAGCGATGAGCCAGTCACAAAGATGTTTCAAACCTGTACTACATTCCCCGGAAACATTTTCAGAAATGCTGAGTAAAACAATTGGACACGATAATAAACTTGCTTTGTATGAATTCGCAGATGAAAATGATACACTTTCACAACTTGAAAGTAAAAGTGACGTATATATTTTAACAGGACCTGAGGGCGGTTTTTCAGATGCCGAAGTTAAGAGTCTGAAAGAAAATAACTGGAAAGTTCTTTCATTGGGTCCAAGAAAATACAGAGCAGAAACAGCAGTAATAGCAGCGTTATCAAAAATTTTAATATAAATTAATTAATATAAAAAACCTCAAATGAAAAAAATAATACCCTTTGTTTTATTGGCGTTATTCGCATTCACTTCAAAAGGATTCTCACAGTTTGATCAGCCTTCATTTCAGTTAGGTGTCGGGCTTGCATTACCTTTAGATCAGTTAAAAGGCGACAACTTTCTTTCTACAAATGTTTATAATGGTATTCAGGTAACACAAATAGATACAGTGGATTTTTTAAGAAATAATATGGGTGCAAAAACAGGATTTAATGTTTTCGGTAAAGCAAAAATTAATTTTGATAAGTTCAATATTGTACGAGGTGTCGGTTCTATCGGCTTCACAAGCTTTAATACTTTCCAGACAGCTCAGTCAGGTAATTATGTTATAAATTATAATAACCAGAACTTCTTATTACCTGCAAGTTATAATTATAATTTCAATGCGCTTAATGTCGGATTAGGGCTTGAAGTTGCTCCTACAGCTTTCACAAGTCTTGTTTCACCATATTTCGGCGGTTATATTTCATTCAATAACTTCAGCGGTGAGTTGAATAGGACAGAAAACTCATACGATACTACAAGATTTTCATTCAGCGGATTCAGAATCGGTGTTAATGTCGATGCAGGTATAGAGTTCAAGGTAAAACCTGAATTCGGTTTTGCATTAGGCTTCAAATATGACTTCGGAAATTTATTGTTAAAAGAAAAAGCTTCTGCAAATATTTCAGAAAGATCTGACTGGGGAAGAACAAACGGAAAATTATGGGATGACGGCGGCAGCTTCTATTCAAACTTAGGAAATCAGAACGGCGGATTGTATTCATCACAATCAAAGAATCTTAACTGGGGAACAGTTTACATTTCGTTGAACTTCTATCCTAATGCGTTGAAGAATAAAACAGGAACTTCAAAGAAGAAATAAATAATTTTAATATTTACTTGATAAGGCGGATTTAAAGTCCGCCTTTTTTATTTAAGGAAATTTTTTAAAAAAATCTGAATAAAATCCTCGTTTCAATTCTACTTCAATTTTGTTAAATTACCAAACTTAGTTCCCGAAATTAAAAAATATAAATTCTAAATTCAAAAACTAACAAATGATTAAACTTTATCTTTCAGTTCTTTCACTTTCATTAGTACTTTTAATTTCCGGATGCGGTAAAAAAGAATCATCTACAACCGATAATAAACCTGTTACAAAATCTGCCGATGTGCTTGCAAAGCAGGGTAAGGATATATTTTATGGCAGCACAGGAGTTAACAGTGTAACAAATTTAGCCTGCGCGCACTGCCACAGCGACGGAACAAACGATGCAGCATATCCATTAACAAAATACCATTCAAATATAAAAAATGCAGATTTACGAACTCAGACATACCTTGGCAAATTCAAAGGGGAAGATGTTAAGAAAACTGCAGGGGGAGCAACAGTCTGCTGGGAACAATATCTGAAATTCAAAGAACCTATGACTGCCGAACAAATTGCATCACTCAATGCTTATTATGAATTAGTAGGTAAAGGTGAGCCGGTGAAAGATATGGTTTATACAACAATAGCATTGCCTACACAGGATAAGGAAAAATTAAAAAAAGACCAGGAAGAAATTGCAAAGTTAACAGGTGATAAGGCAAAAGGTGAGGAGGTTTTCAACGGAGCTTGTAAATTCTGTCACGGAGACGGGACTAAAGTAAAAAGCGTTCCGAGCTTGTTCAAAGATTTTGACGGCAATTTAAAATCAATTACGTTCATGTCAAGATTCGGAAAGAAGTATATGCCGTTCTTCAGTTATGAATCAATTTCGAATCAGGATATGGCAAATCTGGTAGCATATATAATGAACAACCAGCAAAAATAATTTTAGTACTGCACTTTATTTAACCAAAACAAAGCCCTGTTGAGTGAAATCAGCAGGGCTTTTTTTATAGTACAAACTATAAACTTCAAAAACTTATTTCAATTAGTTACTCTCCGTCCCAAACCCCCGTTTGGAACGGCTCACTATATTTTATTCTTTTATATGCATTCCCAAACAGGGGTTTGGGAATGCGGATGTGGACTCACCAAAATAAAAAATCCCTGCTGAATATAATTATCAAGGCTTTTTTTATTTCATTAGTACATGCAATAAAAATATTTCTCTATTACTGCTAATAGGGAAGACAGTATTGGATTGTTCATCTATTCTTTTTATATTTGTGAGCTTTATTTTGGAACCTGATTTTTAAAAACGGTACAAAATTTTTCTAAAAATTCCGGTGCTAAATAATCAGTGAGTTAGAGTATAACTTACGAGGGGGCGTAAGTTTCGATATATGTTTTATCAGAATTTAACGGGAATAAAAAAAGCCCTGCTGAAATAAATCAACAGAGCTTTTAGTTTATAAACCTTAAAAACTTTCTAACCTTAAACTAAAATCACATTTTGAATATGATATAAAGCAGAATTATTACTATACCTGCAACTGAGATTGTAGTATAATCCTGAATAACACCTGATTGTATTTTTCTCCAGTCAACGCTAAGCTTTTTAAACCATGTTCCGCTGCCTCTTACAATACCGTCTATGATATTTACATCTACTACTTTCCATAGTACGATTTCTGAAAGCTCTCTGATAGAAAATACAAAAGCTGTATCATATAATTCGTCAACGTAATATTTATTTTCAAGAACCTTGCCGAATCCTTTAGGAGCCGGGAATTTATCCTGAACTGAGAATCTCCTGAATGAAACAATAATTGCAATCGTAGCAACTACAACTGAGACTGCGACAAGAATTAACTCAGTTGAAAGCGCTCCTTCATGCTCACCGTGAATACTTGCAAGCACTGTGTTTGCAGAAGCAAATACAGGTTCAAGCCAGTGCTCAAGAGCGTTCGGTCCTAAGAAATGCGGAAGTCCTATAAATCCGCCGATAGCCGAAAGAATTGCTAAAATGATAAGAGGAATTGTCATAGTAGCAGGGGATTCGTGCGGATGAACATGATTAGCATCGAATCTTTCCTTACCGTAGAAAGTAAGCGCTACTAATCTGAACATATAGAAGGCAGTAAATGCTGCCGTCATTAATACGATAAGATACGGGAATATTCCTGCGTTAGTAAATACTTTATATAAAATTTCGTCTTTGCTGAAAAATCCTGAGAGCGGAGGAATACCTGAAATTGCAAGCGAGCCGATGAAGAAGGTAATGAAAGTAACTTTCATATATTTTTTCAGGCCGCCCATTTTTGTGATATCCTGCTCTTCGTGCATTCCGTGAATAACAGAGCCGCTGCCTAAGAATAAAAGCGCTTTGAAGAATGCATGTGTTATCAAATGGAAAATTGCAACGTAATATGAACCTGTTCCCAATGCTATGAACATAAATCCAAGCTGTGAAACGGTTGAGTAGGCTAAAATCTTTTTAATATCGTTTTGCTTCAGTGCAATTGTTGCTGCCATTACCGCAGTTGCAATACCGATTATCAGAACAACATTCTGCGCTATCGGAGCAAGAGCATATAACAATGAAGTTCTTGCGACTAAGTAAATACCGGCCGTCACCATGGTTGCAGCGTGAATAAGCGCAGATACCGGTGTAGGACCTGCCATAGCGTCTGGCAGCCAAACAAATAACGGAATCTGTGCTGACTTACCGCATGCACCGACGAACAGCAATAAAGCTATAATAACTAAGAGGGGAGTGCCGACCTGCATACCGCCAAGTTTTCCGATGAACTCCTGAATGTTTAATGTTCCGAAGTTTGCGAATATCATAAACATCGCAGTCATAAATCCGAAGTCACCGATTCTGTTTACAACGAAAGCTTTCTTTGCGGCATCGCCTGTAAATTTCTTTTCGTACCAGAAACCGATAAGCAGGTAAGATGCAAGTCCCACGCCTTCCCATCCGAGGAAGAGCACTAAGAATGTATCACCCAGAACGAGGTTAAGCATTGCAAAGATGAAGAGATTGAGGAAGCAGAAGAACTTTGCAAATCCTTTATCTCCGTGCATGTAGCCGATAGAGTAAACGTGAATAAGGAATCCGATGCCTGTAACAACCATTGTCAGAGTAATTGAAAGCGGGTCTATATAATAAGCATAGGTGAGGTTAAGACTGCCGGTGGCAATCCATGAAAAATAATTTATGATTATTTTTCTTTCTTCAGGTGGTAATCCGAGAAGCTCAAAAAATGTCATGACCGCTATAACAAACGGAATGAAAACTGCGAGCGACGATATTATGCCTGAAAGTTTTTCGTTATTGATTTTTCTGCCGAAGAGCCCGTTGATAAAAAATCCAACAAGCGGCAGTACGGTAACAAGGTAAAAATATTTTGCCATTTAGTTTACCATTTTAAAATATTTATCTCATCAATATTGATGGTATCTTTATTTCGGAAAAGCGCAATAATAATTGCAAGCCCAATAGCAGCTTCTGCCGCCGCAACAGTCAGAACAATGAATACAAAAATCTGACCGTTGGAGTTTCCCAGAAATGATGAGAATCCTACAAGTGAAAGGTTAACGGAATTGAGCATAAGCTCGATGCACATAAAGATAATTATGGCATTTCTTCTGATGAGAACTCCGATAACTCCAAGTGAAAAAAGAATTGCTGAAAGTAACAGATAGTAGTTTAATTCAATCATGTCGCAATATAAATATTATAGATGATAGATTAAATGAAAAGATAAGGTGGAATGCGATTTTTGTAAAATTTATTCTCATTTCATGGTAAGATTTTTTGATGTTTCTTTTTTAATTTATTAGCAATTCTTATCTTTGAAAAATTAAATTATACATCCATGTACACTCAAACCCAACTGCTAAAAATAATGCTCGAAGATGCCCGAAGAAAAACTCTGAAGGGAATCGAGGGCTTAACAAAAGAACAATTATTTGCCCCGCCAGTTCCTAATGAAGAATGCATTGGCGCTTACTTAATGCATTTTGGTGAGTGTGAAATTGGATGGTACGAAGAGATTTCAGGTGAAAAACTTTCACAGGAACTGAAAGACAGGAATTACTATGGAGTCTGGATTGGCTGCCCGGCTGAATTTGCTCACCCGCCAAAAGAAGCACCGGAAGTTGAAAATTATCTTTCTGCACTTTCAGATGTAAGAAAACTCTGGATAGACTATTTAGATAAAATGAAAGATGAAGAGCTTGATGATATAGTAGTTGCTTATAAAGGGCACGGTGATATTAAAATGACAAAGCGTGATATAATAAACCGACTCATTTCCCATGAGAATCACACAAGGGGACAAATGTTTCTCCTTATGCGTATGGGCGCAATAAAGCCTAACTTTGATAATATCTGGGGAATAAGATTAGAGGAAAATATGAGAAGTCCTAAATAATCATAAATATTGAGCCTGCAACAATAAGTGCTCCGCCGATAAGCGTTTTTGCAGTTGCAGGTTCCTTTAAAAATACTAACGAAAAAATTAAAACGAGCGCAACGCTTAATTTATCTATCGGGGCAACTTGCGAGACGTTACCAAGCTGCAATGCTTTGAAATAAAATATCCAGGAAAGACCTGTTGCAACTCCGGATAAGCAAAGGAAAAGTAAGTTTGTTTTGGTAAGTCCGCCGACTTCGCCCATTTCACCGCGTGCTAAAACGATTCCCCATGCTATAAATAAAATAACCACTGTACGCACGGCCGTTGCTACATCTGAGTTTACATTTTTAACGCCGACTTTAGCAAAGATTGCAGTCACTGCTGCAAAAAGAGCTGAGAGTAATGCATATATCCACCACATAGCTTTTCAGTTTAATTTGCTTCTATTTTACTAACACCATCTTTTTTGTAAAAATATTTCTCGTACCATTTGTTTCGGTTATCATTGAATAAAAATAAATTCCGCTGGATAGGGGAGCTCCGGCAAAATTTACAGTATGGAATCCTTCACTTTGAAAGCCGTCGGCTAACTCCATTATTTTTCTCCCTCTTGTATCATAAATATTTATTTTAATTCTACTGTCATGCGGAAGAAAATATTTTATAGTTGTAGAAGGATTAAACGGATTAGGGTAGTTCTGATACAAAGTAAAATCAGAAGGAATAACATCATTAAATCCGCCCAGAGAAACATCGGATATCATTGAATAATTTTCAAATATGACTTGTCTTGAGTCATTGCACAAATATCTTTTCAGAAATCCTGCAGCTTTTTTAGGAATATACTCTATAGGATAAAAATTTTCATGACCGCCACCCGGAACATAATCTAATTCAAATGGCTTTCGTAAATTCTTAAATCGTTTCATCATTTCAGCGGAACCCATAGTTCTTAAATAATTTGCGCATCCGTAAACGTTACCTGTACCATATGGGATGTTTAAATCAGCAGTGCCCTGAAACATAATGGTCGGGACTGCATTAGATGAATTTATAAAAGTAGTATCATTCAATCCTCCGGATGAACTCAAAACACATTTTATCTTATAGGAATTTGTAAGATTGTTTGAAGCATTATTCAGCGGACCGAGTTCATTTATAAATGAAGGATAAAGCGTATTCATATTTTCCTGAGTTGCAAATGAAATCAATAAAGATGTTACAGCGCCTGCACTTATGCCTCCGCAAAAAAAGTAATTTGTATCTATTCTATATTTGTTTGCATTAGCAGAAAAGTATCTTAGCGCTGCTTTGGAATCCTGCATAGCTCTGTAAACAGCCTTTGCAAGTGAAGTTCCTGTTCCCAGGCAGGCGAATGGATCTCCTGTAACATCCCATCCGATCCGATAATTTATAGAAGCGCAAACATACCCTCGTTGAGCAAAATCCATCATAACGGGTGCAACCTGATATTTATTGCCGTCAATGAAGCCGCCGCCGTGAATTAATAAAATAAAAGGACGTTTTCGTAAAGTATCTGCTTCAGTGCCGGGATATGCGATTATGAAGTCAAGATTAACAGGGTTTCCTTGCCAGTTAATATTTTGCCCGTAACTAATATTATCTTCAACAGTTATTTGCTGTGATGAAAAGCAATATGTAGTATCAAATCTTCCCGGAATGCAGTACTGCTGAGCAAAAATAAAATTGTAAGAGGGAAGTGTTAAACAGATTAAAATTGTTATAAATAGTATACGTTTCATTTTTAAAAATAATCACGAAATATAGTTTAATAAGTTTATTAATTTTAGAGAATTTTCATTGCCTTAATATCAATTTATTAATCCTGTATTTTTAGAAAAATAAAATAACGAATTATAATGAACAACAACGACGACAACAACCAATTACCGCAGCAGCAAATAAATATAGAGCTGGGAGAAAAAGAAGCAGAGGGAATTTACTCAAACTTTGCCATACTCACACACTCTCCGGCAGAGTTTATTCTGGATTTCACAAGAATATTTCCGGGTACAACCAAAGCTAAAGTAATGTCACGTATTATAATGACTCCTCAGCACGCAAAAATGTTTTTGAATGCTTTTAAGCAGACAGTTGATAATTTTGAGAATCAGTTTGGAGAGATTAATTTGAATACGATGAACCACCCTTCTAATCAGGGATTCGGATTTCAGGTTCCGCAGAAGCCAAAAAAAGACGAAAAGATTAATTAAATCAGATTTATTTATTGATTTTAAGCAGATAGTAAAAGGCAACTAAAGAGAAAACAATATTTGCAAGCCAGGCTGTGAGAAGCGGCGGAATATCTCCGTTATAACCAAAAGTTTGTGAAATTTTAAGAAATCCAAGGTAAATAAAGCATACAAGTATACTTATACCGAACTGCAGGGCAGCTCCGCCTTTTCTGCGGTTTGAAGATAGCGAAACTCCGAAAATGATAGTTACAAGTCCGGCAAAAGGATATGATATACGTGAATAGTAATCTACTTTAGTTTTGGTAACATCCTGACCCGTACGCTCTTCACTTGCTATAAACTCCTGCAAATCTGTTAAATTCATTTCATCGGGCTTTGTCTGTTTTTTCTTTATAAGGGAAGGGGAGAGAGTTATGTTTTTAAGCTCTTCAAAATCATGCAGAAATTTACCCGAATCAAGAGCCATTTTTTCCTTTGCCTGTGATGTATCGAACGTTCTTTTGGCAGATGAAGTTAATTTCCAGTCGTTTTTGGCATTATCCCAGGTCATCATTTTAATATCAAAACGGTAAGATAGGTCATACTTATTAAATTTTTGAATAGATACATTCTGGCATTCTGATTTTATTTCATCGAAATTTTCTATACGGATTATTCTGTTATCAGATTCCTGAAAATAGAGATTTGATTGTGAGCTGCTTCCGCCGCCTTTGCCAAGAACTTCTTTTTCGAAACGGAATTTAGCAGAATTGGCATTTGGAACAACCCAGCCATTGAAATATAAAGTAATGCCGGTTAGCAGAATACCTGTGATAAAAATCGGTGCTATGAATCTGTATACACTTTGACCTGAGGAATTAAATGCAATCATTTCTGCGGAGTTAACAAATTTACTTGTAGTAAATAGGGAAGCTAATAAAACACTTAATGGTAGAATTAACTTTAATATTTCTGGTATAAAATACATATAATACTGACCGATAATATATAATTTTAAACCTTTATCTATAAACTTATCAAGATTTTCAAAAAGGTCTACAAGTATAAATATAAGAATAAAGCTAAGGAGCCCAAAAAGCAGGTTTCTGACAAAAGATTTTAATATATATATGTCTAATAATTTCAAATTATTGTCTTCTAAATGAAAAATTCAACTGCAATACTGGATTTATGTGAGCTTGTATCTTGTATCGCAGGCAAAAAAACTATTTATATTGATGAAATCCTTCAAAAAATGAAAAATAAAAGGGTTAACCCTTATAAAATATACGAATCTATGCTGCAAATATACCTCTTTTGCGGCTTTCCGGCTACAATTATTGGTATACAAGCCTTCTCCAAACACTTTAAAATAAGCATTTCTAAAGAAAGTTATAATTTAAAAATATTTAAAGCCCGCGGTAAGCTCAATTGTAAGGAAGTATATCAGTCAAATTATGAGAAACTTATCCACAATTTTGATAAAATGAGCCCTGATCTGGCCGAGTGGATGATTGTTGAAGGCTATGGCAAAGTCCTGGGCCGTAAAAATCTTTCTTTAAAAGAACGTGAATTAGTAAATGTAGCAATCCTTTGTACAAATTATTACGAGCATCAGTTATTTTCTCATTTAAAAGGTTCGATGAATACAGGTAACAATAAAGACTTAATTGAGAAAGTTATCATGAAAACCACTAAATTCAACCTTAAAAGTAATGTGAAAAACGCTTTAAAATTGTTAAAAAAGTGTTAAATTCTTTATATTAATTTGTTATATAATATATATTATGTAAAGTTGATGATATTTAGGTGTTGGTATTTTTGTTAATAACTTGTTGCTAATTCTTGGAAATTTTGTGTTGTGTATGCTTCCCTTTCTCTGCAATTCTTCGGACAATTTGCAATTAAAATATTAGGTATTTTTGAATTATTAAGGTTGAAATAAATCTTATATGATTTATATTTCTATACTCCACTTTTAATTCATTTATGAAAATATTTATACTAATACTGCTGCTTTTTTATTCCCAATGCCGTCCGCAGAATAAAAACGAGTTATCCTTAAACATCGGATTACATACTTTAGTCGATGCTAATTTTAAAAAGTCTGATAACGGAGTTATTTATGAACAGTCTTCTGGAATGAAGAATAATCCTAAAGAGACCAATTTTTATTTCAGTATGACATATCTTAGAGCTTTGACTGATTATATAAAAGTCGGCAATGGATTAGGGTTTAACGCAATTCAGGGATTTAGTAATATTTCGCCCTTTATTACCTCAAGAGTGATGTATCCTGTCTTACCCGTTAACCCTTATATTATGGGGTTATATGGACTTAACTTTATGAAGTATGAATCAACCAAGTATAATCTTGGTATTTTCTACGAATTAGGAGTAGGATTGGAAATCCCTATTGTAAAGAAAATTTTTCTGGATTGCAGGTGGAGTTACAGTTACTTTAGCAGTAGAGAGTGGGTAAAAGATATTAACAAACCTAAAGATGCTGATATAACTAAATCTATTGACCAAAAGTTTAATACCGTTAATGTTCTTACCGGTATTTCTTTTAGGTTATAAACGCAAATCTCTATAAAAAATTGGAATATGTAATTTAAAGCTAATATATCCTTTCGTTTACTCACTCGGTGATTTTAGTTTGCAGACCGCCTGTTACAGGAACTGCCCATATCCGTCCGTCCCCTTTAATTACATTAGTATATGTAACAAATTTACTGTCTGAACTCCATCCGGGGTTCACACTAAATCCCGCGGTTAACTCGCGAACTTCGGAGCCATCAGTTTTCACAACGCATACCGTTCCATTATTTTTAAAAGTATAGTACGTTACATAATTGCCATCCGGCGATACTTTAGGGCTATGTTTCCACTGATTATCATGTGTTAATGTTGTTGAATTGCCATTTGTATCTATTATGGCAATTTGCGGAGCATCAAATTCGTCGCTGACGAAATACCGAAGTACTGATAATCGGATTCCGTCGGGAAACCAGGTCGGGTCCCGAATTTCGCCTTCTGTTGGTGCATAGACAAGTCTTTTCTTGTGAGTTCCGTCAATTCTGATTTTCCATACAAAACCGAGGCTGCTGGGGCTGTTTTCTCCTGACTGATATGCCAGCCATTGTCCGTCATTGCTTATTGATTGAACGGTTCGAACTGTGCTTATCAGAACTGCTGATGTATCCCCTTCTAAACGTCTTTTGAATATTCCGCTGTAATATGAATAATAATATGCAGAGTTGCCATCTGAAGTAAGCTGAATAAAATAATTGTCACTTATTTTCCTTTTGTTAATTCCCTGTAAGCCGGTCATATCTAATAAATATGTTCCTTTAGTACTGTCATTTTCATAGCCGTAGTAAATCATTTTACTGCCGTCTGAAGTCCACATTGCGTAGTCATCGTGGTTTTCATATTCAATTTCCGGAATGACAGATACTATGTCTTCGTTTTTATTGCAGGAAGAATAAATGAAGGCTAAAGGTACTATAAACAGCAAAAAATACTTTTGATATTTTCTCATTATAAAATTTAATTACAAAATTTAATTTGAAAAAGGTAGAGCAGCTTCGAGGTAGATTTTAGTTAATTTAAAAAACTTTAGTAACTAATTTATCTATAGATTGGTTTGATTTATGTAGTTAACTATAACTTAACTTTATTTAAGCAAAATTTCAACTCACATTATGCACTTAAAATTTTTTATACTCCTCTTATAATCTTGAATAAGCAATCCATTCTTAATAATTTCTTTTTTCCAAAACTAATCAAATTTTAATGAGTCTTCTTGTTGTCGGTTCAATGGCATTGGATACAATTGAAACACCATTTGGCAAAGCTGAATACACGCTTGGCGGTTCAGCGACTTTTCTATCAACTGCAGCGTCTTATTTTACTAATGATATTAAACTTGTTGGCGTAGTTGGTTACGATTTTCCTAAAAAAGAAATTGAATTTTTACAATCTAAAGGAATTGATACTGCCGGAGTAGAAATACTTAATGATACTAAAACATTTCACTGGCATGGTAAATATCATTACGATATGAACACACGTGACTCAATTACAACTGAACTTAATGCGCTTGGAGTATTCGACCCTAAGATTCCTGATAATTACAAATCCTGTGAATATATTTGTCTCGGTAATATTGAACCTACAATTCAGCAGAAAGTAATAAAACAAATTACTAAGCCTGAAATTGTAATGTGCGATACTATGAACTTCTGGATTGAAAGCGCGCGGGATGAAGTAGTCAAGACTTTAGGAATGGTAGATGTGCTGGTTATTAACGACGGAGAAGCAAGACAGCTTACAGATGAATATAATCTTATTACCGCTTATAAAAAGATGCGCGATATGGGACCAAAAGTTATCGTAATCAAAAAAGGCGAGCACGGCGCATATTTATTTACAGATGACTCAATCTTCTCCTTCCCTGCCTACCCGCTTGAGAAAGTTTTTGACCCAACAGGAGCAGGTGATACATTTGCAGGTGGTATGATGGGATGGCTTTGCAGATCAAAAAATCTGTCAGAAGAGAATTTAAAACTATCTGTTGTTTACGGCAGCACAATGGCTTCACTTTGCGTTGAAGAGTTTTCATTGGAAGGAATTAGAAATTTATCTGCAGATAAAATCCGTGAGAGATATAATGCTTTCAGAAAACTGACACACTTTGAAGGAATAGAGATATAATTATTAATTTTTGTTCTATGTTAATAGCCTGAACAAGGAATGAATTATGGCATTAGTAACAGACGAAGCGGTTATATTAAGAACGGTAAACTACGGTGATACGAGTAAAATTCTCACTCTGTACTCGCGCAACAACGGCAAGATAAACTGTATCGTGAAAGGTGCTCGGAATATAAAATCCCGAGTGCTCGGAGTTATAGAGCCGTTCAATCATATTACTATTGTTTTCTATAATAAAGAGAACAGGGATTTACAGATGCTTTCAAAAGCTGAAACGATAAAAAATTTCAGAGTTATAAAAACGGATTTAGATAAGCTGACTATCTCCTACCGGATTCTCGAAACTATGAATAAAGCTGTTTACGATAAAGAGCACAGCAATGAATTATTTGAGCTTTTAATAAAATCGTTTACCTACATAAACGAAAGTAATCCCGAAAAATCTGCTGAAAATTTTATTTCTTATTTATATTTTCAGGTGCATTTATGCGAGCTTTTGGGTATCTCCCCCATCGATAAAATTGAGACTGAAGGTGATACTTTTAAATCCAGAGAGATGTTTTTAAACAGACCTCAGTATGAAATGATTAAGTATATTCTGGAGAACGATATAGTGAAAATGGATTCCGGCATGGCGGCAAATGAAACAATTTTGAATTTAATGAGTATTTATGATAAGTATTTAGCGGACCATACCGAAAACTTTATTAAATTAAAAACGGTTAGAGTCTTTAATCAAATGAATTAATACACTACATTAAACCAAAAGGAAAATTTTCTATCGAACAATTAATACCGCTTAATTAAAAGCATTTATAATTACAAAAGGAGAAATATACAATATGTCAAAAAAATCAGTAATAGCCGCGGCTTTCTTAGTTATGTTTGCTGTAGCATTTGGCGGAATATTAATCGCTAGCTTCAGCGGAGTAAGACCGATAGTTGCTAACACACCAGTAGATTTCAAAACTACCCCTCCGATTTCAACACCTAATGCAACTCTTAAAGGGCTGAACGAAGGCTTTGTTGAAATTTCCAAAGCTGTAACACCAACAGTAGTTAATATAGAAGTAACGGGAAGTTCAAAGGGTGAAAATAATCCTCATCAGGATATTCCATTCTTTTTCGGACCTGACGGCCAGCAAATGCCGGACCAGGATATGCCGAGCAAAGGAACAGGTACAGGATTCATTATCAGCAAAGACGGCTATATAATGACGAACAATCACGTTGTTAAGAATGCCAACGATAACGGTATTAAAGTACAGCTTAATGATAAGAGAGAATTTACAGCCAAATTAATCGGAACTGACCCAAACACTGATGTTGCCGTTATTAAAATCGATGCAAACGATTTACCTGTTGCATCAGTCGGTAACTCAGACGAAGTACAGGTCGGGCAGTGGGTTCTTGCAATCGGTAATCCCCTTCAGCTGAATTCTACCGTTACAGCAGGTATCGTTTCTGCTCTCGGAAGAAATATCAATATTGACGGCAACAGCTATGCTATAAATAATTTTATACAAACAGATGCAGCAATTAATCCGGGTAACAGCGGCGGTCCGTTAGTAGATATTAACGGTTCAGTTATCGGAATCAATTCTGCAATCAAATCACAAAGCGGATATTATCAGGGTTACGGATTTGCTATTCCAATTAATTTAGCAAAGAATGTCGCAACTGAATTAATAAAATCTGGAAAGATAAGCAGAGGATATATCGGAGTTTCTATTAAGGATGTAGATATGAAGGAAGCAAAAGGATTAGGACTTGATAAGGCACGCGGTGTACTTGTACAGGATGTTATTAAAGGCGGCGCAGGTGAAGATGCTGGTGTAAAAATCGGTGACGTTATTTTATCGGTTGACGGAAAAGATGTTAACGCAGCAAACGAACTTCAGTCAATCATCGGACAAAAACATCCGGGAGAAACAGCTGCTTTGAAAATCTTCAGAGACGGTAAAACATCTGACTTAACTGTTACTTTAAAAGCGAGAGATGAAAATCAAAATGCTGCAAGTAACAACCCTAAGAAAGAAGAAGAAAGCAATAAATCAGAACCAAGCGCAAAATCTTTTGATAAGACCGGATTTTCTGTAACTGAGTTAACAAGCGCGCAAAAACAGAAATTTGATGTTAACGGCGGAGCTTATGTTACATCTGTAAAAAGGTTCTCAGAAAGTTTTGACAGAGGATTAAGAGAAGGTTTAGTAATTATTGAAGCGGATAAAAAAAGCATAAGCGGTGTAGATGATTTAGATGCAATGATTAGCAAAAAATCCAAAGGCGATATACTTGTATTAAAAGTAAAATCACCTGAAGGACAGGTAAGACTTGTTGCAATAGAAATTCAGTAATAATTACAAACAATAATTAGATATAGCCCCTTTCGTTGAAGAAATGTAAGGGGCTTTTTAATATGTAAGTGTTTATTTAATTTTTTGAACTTTTTATAACATTTTTGCGTATTACATATAGAAGATTATTTTGCAGATTTTCAAATACTTCTTCAATAAAGTTTACTAAGTGTCTATAATTTGAGACACATAAAGAAAATAAATATATTGACAATAAACTTTAATATTACTATTTTTCAATTAAGATGATTAAAAGGATTACCATATTATTCGTTGCAATGTTTTTTATTTTTAGCGCTTTAGGGGTAGCTAATACTAAAATACATTCCAAATTCTCAAACGGTAAGGGTTCCGGTGCAGGTCTGTACGCAGACGATTATAAACTGTATCAGAATTACCCAAATCCTTTCAACCCATCTACAGTAATCGGTTTTAAGTTGAATCAAAGCGGTTATGTTTCTTTAAAAGTTTATAACTTAGTAGGAAATGTAGTGGCAACTTTAATCGGAGAGTATAAACAAGAGGGCAATTATGAAGTGACTTTTGATGCTTCAAACCTCACGGCAGGTGTTTATCTCTACAAATTACAAATTAATGATTTTAGTTCAGTCAAGCGTATGACGCTGATTAAATAAAATCAGGATTTAGTAATTTCCTCTTTTTAAAAAACAAAACGACATTAATGATTACAAAATTAACTTATGCATTAGCGGCATTTGCATGCTTATTTTATACTACCTCATTATTCTCTCAACCTCTCGAGTACGATACTTTTGATAAAAAGGCTCTTCCTAACTGGACCTGGGGCGGTCTGGAAATGAAATACTCACACGAAACAGATAATGCAGAAAACGGTTACGCAGAACTTATTTACAGCACTCCTTTAAAAGCAAACAACTACATTGGAAAAATTACAAAATACTCCCCTATTCTTCTTGTATCAGGTAATTTTTTAAATGTAATGCTACAAGGTGTTAAAAATGATGTTACTGTGAAAATCGAAGTGCTTTACGATGTTGATAACAACAACAAATACAACGATGACCAGGATATTATGCTTCAGTCAAAACCGTTTTCTTTAAACTATGAAGGCTGGAAAGAAGTAAAAATTAAACTTGATGAAGATAACTTTAAATTGATTTCGAATTACAAAGATGATTTCACAGTTACTGAAGAAGATGCTCTTGGTATTCAGATTGAGTTTGAAACAGGTCCAAATTATAAAGAAGGAAAGTTTGAATCAGGCATAGCAGTTATTTCAGAAATTCCTAATAAGGAAAATCTTTCTTCGATGCCGAAATTCGAGAAACAGGATACAAGCAAAGAAAGAGAATCTTACTATAAAGCAAAAAATTTCCCGAATCCTTTCAATCCTACAACAACAATTTCATTTACTTTACCGGAAGCAACAAACGTTGAGCTGACAGTTTATGACAGACTCGGAAGAGAAGTCGTAAGATTACTCGATACCAGTTTAGGCGCAGGAACTCATACAGCAGAATTCAATGCAAAGGATTATCCAAGCGGAATTTATTTCTACAGAATAAAAACAACTGAAAGAACTGAAGTAAGAAAAATGATTTTATCAAAATAAGTTTATAAATTTTCTTTTGTGTAAAAACAGGAAAGCCCGTTATGAATTATTCGTAAAGGGCTTTTTTGTTAATAGAATATATATTTGTTTTTTACAAAGCAAATTATTTTATCAGCATCATTCTTTTAGTCTCTTTAAATTCCCCTGCCTCAATTTTATAAAAATAAATTCCGCTAGCAAGATTCGATGCATCGAAATGAACTGAGTAACTTCCGGCATTCTGCATTTCATTCACTAATCTTGCAACTTCCTTCCCGCTGACATTAAAAATTTTAAGGCTAACAAATGAGTTAATTCTTAATTGATAATTAATATTTGTAGAAGGATTAAACGGATTAGGGTAGTTCTGCGATAAAGAAAATTTATCAGGAATTTCTGAAGCGGTTTGTTGAACTCCCACTAATCCAAGCGGCAATCTGAAAATATTTTTTTCCGTTGTTCCCGCAAATGCAAAATTATCGCTGAGTGCAAGTGAATGAATTGTTGATTGCTCCATACCGGCATTCATTAAAGTCCATGTGCTGCCATTATCTGAAGAGACATAGAAGTTATTGTCCCCTTCCGAGCCGGCAAAAATAAACTGCCCTCTTACAGCAAGTGAATTTATCGTTCTGTTATTTAATGAAGTCTGTACCCAGCTTGTGCCGTTATTTGATGAGTAATAAACTCCAAAGTTTAATGTACCGGCAAAAATAGAACTGCCGTTCACAACTATGGATTTAACTGTTTTATCATTCAGTGAAGTCTGATTCCATGTTACACCGTTATCAGGTGAAATATAAACTCCGTTATTTTCTGTTCCGGCATAAACATTAGAGCCTTGTCCGGTCAGCGATGTTACAACTCCTCCATTAAAGGAAGTTTGTATCCACGGATTTCCTGTAAGATTACCTCTCCAGATTCCGTGATATCCTGCAAAAGCATAATTATCATTAACGGCAACGTACCTGGCTTGCGCAATCACTCCCGTCTGCAGCCAGCTAGTACCGTTATTTGATGATATGAATATTCCGTTATATGCGCCTGCATAAACTCTTGTTGAGTTAGATGCAAGTGAGTAAGCTGCAGGTCCGATGGTTTGATTCCATGTTGCTCCGTTATCAGAAGAAACATAAACTCCGGTTCCTCCTTTAGAGGCAAATACTAAATTATTTTTTGTTGTTATTGCGTTAATGGAATTAAAGCTAAGATTACTTTGGCTCCAGCTTGCGCCATTATCAGTTGATATCAAAGCGCCGCTGAATGTTCCGGTAATAAGTGTTCCTATTGATGAAGTAAGTGAGTATACAAAATCCGAAACAAGTGAAGTTTGCAGCCATGAGGCTCCGTTATTGGTTGAGTATTTCAGTCCCCCGTTATAAAGTCCTGCAAAAATTTTATTACCGCTTATTAAAAGTGTCTGAACACTTTCGCTGTTCATTGCAGTTTGATTCCAGGATAATCCGTTATCCGTGGATAAATAGACTCCTTCGAAATTTGTACCCGCAAAAATATTATTGCCTGAAACAGCAATTGCATTCACATCAAGATTATTCATCAGAGATGTCTGAGTAAATGTATTCCCGTTATCGGTGGAAACCATTACACCTCCGAATCGCACTCCTGCAAATACAGTATTACCGGAAACTGCTAAGGTGAATATAATATCCGGAGTAAAGTTTACAAGCGTAGACTGAGTCCACGTCTCCCCATTATCAGTTGATTTGTAGATCTCACCTGTGTTGGAGCCCGCAAAAATTGCACTAGATGTTTTTGCAAATGCATTAATGATACGGTCATTAATAGAAGTCTGGCTCCAGGTTATTCCCAGATCAGATGACTTGAAAATACCGGCGGGAGGATTTTCTCTTGTGCCTGCAAAAATTGTATTGTTGTTTAATAAGACGGAACCGGTTTCATGTGTGAAAGAAGTCGTTCGCCATGAAGTTCCGTTATCGGTAGAGATTGAGACTCCCCATGAAGCAGCAGCTATATTGCTGCCTTCAGAGTGTAAAGAATTGACTGTACCGGGATTTGTTACTATTGGTGTTTGAACCCATTGTGCAGTTACTACTATCGGGTATATCAGGGACGCTAAAAGGAAAAACAAGAAATGTTTTTTCATTAGCAGAGTTTGTTTAAACTAATATATGAAATGTAAATTTAATTTGAAAGTGAGGTAGCTCATTTTCTGTAAATAAATCACCTGGAAGTAAGTAATAAAAAAGCTCATCCCGGTTTCCCAAGATGAGCTTTGAAAAAAAATCTCGTTATGAAGCTCCGGCTTCGTAACGGAAATGTATATTGAATACTATTTAATAAGCATCATTCTCTTTGTATCTCTGAAATCAGCTGCTTCGATTCTGTAGAAGTAAACACCTGAAGCAAAGCTTGATGCGTTGAAATTTACTGAATGATATCCTGCAGTTGTCATTTCATTTACAAGATTTGCAACTTCCCTGCCCGTTACATCAAATACTTTAATCGAAACGAATGATTGTTTCGGTACTGCAAAGTTTATCTTTGTTGTCGGGTTGAAAGGATTCGGATAATTTTGTGATAGTGAGAATTGGTCAGGAATCATAGAAGCTTCATTTCCTGTGCTTACAATTAACTGATCAACATAATCAAGTGCCATTTTTAAATATCTGGCTACAGGTGAAGATGTAGGTCCGTCAACTGCATTTCTCATTGATTCTACGTCTAAACCAATTGTAACTGTATTATAATTTGTTGCCTGTCTTCCGATAGAGTTTACAGAGTCAAGATTGCTTTGTAATCTGAATCCTGTTAAGAATATATTTGAGTTTGTGCTTGAACGTCTCAGTACATCCGGCCATGGTCCGGCGCAGCTGTCTCTTTGACCAACTAAAGCATTAATTCCTTTTAACCCGACTAAGCCGGCACCTGTTGCAGGTCTGTCGGCAATAAATACAAATCCAAGGTATTGTCTTGCAAGTGTTGTATCCAGGTTAGTTGAACCGGTTCTGTCTAAATTATATCCAACGTCTTCTGACCAGATAATGAATTTAGATTTTGTAGGTACTGTTGCCCCCCCGGCATTTAAATATGCTTTTACTGAGTCTCTTTGAACCGGTGAAATACAACTTGTACCTTCACCAAGCCAGATAACCTTTTTATATCCTCTTAAGGAAATCATGTTCGTAGATGTATTCGTTCCTCTGTTGAAGAGGTCGAATGTAAGTCCAAGATTTGAAAGATTTGTTGTAATTGAGTCTCTGCTTGTTCTGCAGTTAGCAACTGTTGAGTCGTATGCAACAAGTATATCACCTTTTGCCTGTCTCTTCAGAGTTAATGCAAAAGTTTGAGTTGATGCTAATGAGTCTGTTGCGCTTCTGTATGCATAAACTCTCCATTGACCTACTACTGAGTCGCCGGGATTTAATCCTGTGCCTGCCAGCATACCGTCAAGCTGGCTGTTGACTATTGAAATAGATGAATCGAATCCTGTATTTCCTGATTGAATGTAGAAAATAGGAGGACCTGCAAATGTAGGTGCATCAAATTGCCATTTATATCTTGTACCTGAACCTGAACGGGTCCAGTTGATATTTATTGAGCTGTTGTTAAATACAGATGTTGTAATAGTTGTACCGTTTGCAGGTGTTACTAAGCTGAACGGTGTTAAAGCAGGAACGCCTCTTCTGAAAGTAATAGCTCTTGGTCCGTTTGTTGATTTCATAGAGTCAACTCCCGGTGCTCCCGGTGCTTTGAAAGCCCAGACATCCCACTGTCCCACTGCTGAGTCAGTTGCGGTTCCGTTATTTGTAAATCCATTTGCAGCTAAAATATCATCAAGTGCACCCAATGTTGTAGTGATTGAATTTGAGCCTGCAGGAATTGTTAATCTTCTTGTCGGAAGAGTTGGTGTCCCGAAGATAAATTTATAGTTTGCTGTAATCGTTGATGTATCCCATGTAATTGTTACAGGTGTTGTTGAACCCGGGAAAGTAACGATTCTTGAAGATGCTGCCGGTGTTTGAATATTGAATGGATTTAATCCGTTCAACTGGATTGTTACTGAACCTACCCATGTCTGAAATAATGTTGATGCGCTTCCTGTTTTATCATCCATCCAGGCTGCATAAACTTTTCCGTTTCCTGATGTACAACCAATGTAATCACCCATTGTGTTTACGCCCGGTAATAACTTTGGTTTGAAGTTGTGGTCTGCAATTTTTTGATCAGTCCATGTTGTACCGCCGTCAAGTGAGCGTGAAATGTATACTGTACATGAGTCACCTGAAGATGGGAAATCTCTGTTGTCATAATAAATAACATTTAAACCACCGGCTTCATCAACTCTTACGCAAGGGAAATACTGAACTTTTCCATTGTTAAGAGCATCCTGATTAACTCTGATACCTGTTGACCAGGTAGCACCGCCGTCAGATGATCTGTTTAAAATAATATCTGCATCAGTTCCTGCAGGTGCTAAGTTAATTTGTGATGTTACTACATAGATCCAGCCGTTTCTTGCGCCGCCTGTTTTATCACAGTCAACTCTTGGGAAACCGTTTGTTCTGATACCCCATCCGTTGAATGAAGATGAACGTGAACCGTTTGCATCAAATGCGTTTTCAGTTGTTGTGAAGTTTAAACCGCCGTTAGTTGATTTTGCAAATCCGACGAAATCTTCTGTAAATGGTGAAGAAGATACGCCTGCAGTCCATACAACATAAACCTGGCCGGCAGGACCTGTAACAACATCATGTCCCTGAGCGTTGTGGCCGGTTGGTGTTGCATTTAAAACTATTGGTGTTGACCAGCTTACGCCGCCATCTGTTGTTCTTGAAAATCTTCCGTTACCGGGAGTTGTTCCGAAACTTGTCCATGCCATGTATGTATTGCCATAGAAAGGACTTGCTGCAGAGTTATCTGTGTTTGCTAAATTCTTATCGCAGTTAGCATCTAAAACTACATCAAAGGTTGAAGACCATGTAACACCTTTGTTTGTTGAATAATTTGCACCCATACCTTTCAAACCGCCAAAGTTTGTGGTTGATGTTAAGTGTGTGAAAAGGAATCTTCCGTTCTTATCAATTGCAGGACCGGGATCTCCTCTTTGGTCTGCCTGGCTTGGTGCTCCGAGTGTATCAGAGCCATACCAGTTCAAGCCGCCGTTTGTCGAAACATAGGTACCGGCGTTAATAGAAGCACCGCCAACTATATTTTGAGAAGCAACGTAAAGAATGTTTTGATTGTTTGGGTCCCTTGTCATGTAAATTTCACATTGCTGATTAAGCGAAGGGTAAACTCTGATGCTCGGATTGATAACCAGCATCTCTCTTGGTGTGTAAACAACTCTTGAATCTGTCAGCGGAGCGATAACTCCGATGTCGGTCGCAACGGGGAGCTGTGCGCCATTTTTTTGTGCTGCTATCATTTGCGGATTAAAAGACCATCTCGGGCTTTCATCCGTCTTCTGGCCTGTGAAATACACAAAGCCAATGATAACTAGTGAAAAAAGTAATAGTAACCTTTTCACGGTTTTCTCCTTAGGTTTAGTTTAATGATTATATTACAAACTTATATAATACTTTTTAATTGGGGTACAGTTTACTCGTACAAATTAAAATTCTAACTGAGTCAAAAAAATAAATCTAATAAATAGCTCAATCATGTAGAGTTTAAGGACGGGACGGAAATAGAATATTAAAAACTACTTTTACATAATTTTATCACATGAAAAAATATAAAACTTGTAAATAATAGTAAAGCTAAAATGATTGGACTTAATAAAAAAGCTCATCCCGGTTTCCCTGGATGAGCTTTAATTTTTTACTTAATACTATCTACTTACTACTTTATACTATTTGATAAGCATCATTCTTTTTGTTTCAATGAAATCCAGAGATTCGAGTCTGTAGAAATATATTCCGCTGGCTAATGCAGATGCGTTGAAGTCAACTGAATACACTCCCGGAGTTTTTATTTCGCTCACTAATTTAGCAACTTCTTTTCCTACTACATCATAAATTCTCAGAGTTACAAATCCTTGTTTAGGAATTGAGAAATTTATTTTTGTGGTCGGGTTGAACGGATTCGGATAATTCTGAGCAAGCTCATATTTATCCGGGGCTAATGTTAACTGATTCCCTACTCCTGTTATAAGACCTGCTGTAATATTATCAATGTAAAGATTATTTCCATATGCGCTTTTTGCAGTGAACCTTACTTTATTGGTTCCTGTTGGCATTGCAATTATCTTTGTTGCCCATTGAGTTGCAGTAGGAGTAAATGATGAAGTTGAAGACACTGTTGACATTACAGGTGTTGAGTTATATCCTGAGGTCAAAGCAGTTGACTGATACATTCCAAGTAATCTGCTCCATGTTGTTCCGGCATCTGTTGATGTTTCGACTATACATGAATCAATAGCCGTTGCAGAGTAATACGCAGCGGCGACATTAAATCTTAAATAATTATTTGGTGCTGTTGCAGCCGGAAACTGATTTGAAGTCATTGTCTGCGCTCCGGTTGTAGCAGTAGCTGTCCAGAAGTCATACTTGGCAGATGCAGTTCCGTTTCCATAACCACCGACGGTTGCTCTTGTCCAGTACATTGTACCGGAACCTGTTAACGACCATTCAGCCGGGGGGAATGTTGCATTTTCAAAAGTTTCGTTCAACGGCAGCATACCGACTCTTCTTAAAGTAATATTTCGTGTTTCACTTGATGCTAATGAGTCTGTTGCACTTCTGTATGCATAAACTCTCCACTGACCAGCAATTGAATCACCCCTTGCTACTCCCAGTCCCTGAAGTAAGCCATCCAATGAGGAATTAACAATGTTTACGTTTGAATCAAGACCGCTATTATCAGCTGCAATAACTATTTTCGGTGCAGTTGAAAAACTTGGTGATGCAAACATAAATTTATAGCTTGCACCTGTTCCTGATTTGTTCCATTTAATGTTAACGTTACCGTTATCGTTCGGAGCAGTAATGATTGTTGTATTGTTTGCAGGAGTTACCAGACTGAATGGTGCTAAGCTTATCTGGCTTCTTCTGAATGTAATTGCTCTTGGTCCGTTTGTAGCTTTCATTGAATCAGGTCCGGGCGCATTCGGTGCTTTGAAAGCCCAAACATCCCATTGGCCGACTGCTGAATCAGTTGCGCTTCCGTTTGCAGTCCATCCGTTTGAAGCAAGTAAAGCATCTAATGCTCCAAGAGTTGTTGTATAGCTGTTAACGGCTGAAGAAATTGTTAACTTTCTTGTTGAAGTCGTCGGACTTCCAAAAATAAATTTATAGCTTGCTCCTGTTGATGATGTATCCCATGTAATTGTTACAGGAGTTGTTGAACCTGCTACAGTTACAATTCTTGTAGATGCAGGAGGTGTTTGCAGATTGAAAGCGTTCAAAGGATATGAAGCCAATCTTCTGTATGCTGCTGCTAAGTTTATTAATCCTTTTCCGTAATTATTATCTTCGCCTGCTGCGCCTAAATCTGTACATGTTGAAAATATTACTGCTTTAATTTGTTTACCTGTCATGTAAGGCGCAACGCTTTTTAATAAAGCAATTGCTCCGCCTACGTGAGGTGATGCCATTGAAGTTCCGTCAATAGAGTAATATGTATTTCCTGCACCGCAAGAACTTATGCTTACACCCGGTGCAGATACTTCAGGTTTAATTGCTAAAGTTCCAACGCCACCGCAAATTGATGGTCCTCGGCTGGAGAATGATGCAATAGGATATCCTGCCTGATTTCCGTCAACTGCGCCTACGCACATTACATTGATTGAATCTAAGTTAATATTTTTAGGCGGTGTGATTGATGATGCAGAAGGTCCTGAATTACCTGCGGAAAATACTACACCTGTTCCGATTGCTTCTACGTTTACTAATAGTGTTCTGTAAATTGAAGTAGCGCACTGGTCCCCTGCGTTTGGGTCCTGCCATGAACAGCTGATTGCATCCGGATAATCCATTGTTGCAATATTGCTGTCAGGATTCATTGCCCACTGAAAAGCTGTTATGTTGTTTGTAGGATAAACTGCGCCGGGGCAATCTGTAACTGCGGCTGCCATCCATCTGGAGTCAGGTGAAACACCAACAGTATCTCCTGAAGCTGTTCTGCCTGTCATAATTCCCATAGTATGCGAGCCGTGATAATCGGTTCCGCAAGGAGCCGGAAAATTTACATTTGGGGTTTGTACATTCAGCCATGAATGGTACCATGGTCTTCCGTTATTTCCCCACCATCTTGAATTTAATGCTGCGTGCGTTCCGTTAACACCGTTATCAATGTTCATAACGGTTGTTCCCTGACCTGTGAATCCCATTCTCCATACGGAGTCAGCTTTGATAACTTTTAAGTTTGAGTTAGCTGCTTCGGTATGAAGTTCCATCATAGGCGTTGGGTTTAGCGGTTTATCCATAGTTAACTCATCGTCCAGGTCCATCATTTCTATATCATTTCTTAAAGCCAGCTGATTTATAATTTCAGTTGTGGCTTTCATATAAACTAAGTTTACAATCCAGTACCCTGCATACTCAGAAACCTTTCCGATATTTTTCTGAGAGTTTAAATAATCAAGTAAAGGTCCCTGAGTATTTCTTGCAATATCCACTAATGCTGTAATTACTGTTTGATATCTGAATTGCAGACTTGCGTTCATCCTATAAAGGTCAGCATCCATCTGTTCGATGTTGACTCTGTTCTTCATAAGAATCATTACTCTTGTATACTGGAGGGGATTTACTACCTGCATTTTATTCTGCAGTCTTGATGTGATTAACACATTTTGCGAATAAGCTTCATTGAATAAGAAGCATACACACAAAACCAGAAGAAGTTTTTTCATATATTATTTTGGTTAAAGAGATTTTTAATAAAACCAATAAGGAATTGTATGATTTAATCGTACAACTTTTTCTGAAGAATTCCGGGTTTAGTAGGGTGTTCTCAAAACTACACTGATTTTTTTCAAATTTCAAGTTAAGATTTTACAACAAAAAAGCCCATCCGGATTTCCCCGGATAGGCTTTAAAATTACTAATTATTGTATATGTGTTAATTACTGTTATTTAACAAGTACCATTCTCTTGGTGTCAATAAAGTCCTGTGCTTCGATTCTGTAGAAGTAAACTCCGCTGGCGAAATCTGCTCCGTTGAAGTCAACAGAGAACACGCCTGAAGGTCTTACTTCATTAACAAGCTTAGCGACTTCTCTACCGGTTACATCGAAAATCTTCAAGCTTACAAAGCCCTGCTTTGGAAGTGAGAAGTTGATCTTTGTTGTCGGGTTGAACGGATTCGGATAATTCTGTGCAAGCTCATATTTATCAGGTGTAAGTGTTAATTGTGTTCCTACGCCTGTTACAAGT
>JAFDZP010000002.1:0-138285 GCA_018266835.1 Bacteroidota bacterium
CGGCGACCAGGACGGAACCAACTTCGATTTCGATAGCGCTGGAATAGAATTAAACGAAGAAGATGTGACTCCACCTATCGTTCATCCGGTATTCAACACTCCAAAGTATACTCCCTATGAAAAACTTCCTGATTATTTCCTCGCTGAGCTGCGCTTGGTTTAAGTAACATTCCTACAGTCAATTCTAATAACCATTCTATCAAATTTTAATTTTAAAAAAGTAATGAACAAATATTCATTCGATCTTCCTTACGACTATACTCAGTATGCAAGTGTAAGAGGATTTGTATATGCAAATTCTGAAGACGAAGCACGGGAAAAGGCGAAGCATTCAGAGAACTGGTTCGATGAAGAGTTCGAAGATTCCGATGACTCAGGAGATTCTTATTATAATTATGACGCATTAGAAGTTGAACTTGATACCGCTAATGTAACTCATGCTCCTATATCAACTATGGCTAGTGTAAACAATAATCCTTATCCTGATTACTTTCTTGCTGAACTTCACTTAGTCTAATTACTTCGGCACAATTCTTCTCTGCATATCCCTCATATTAATTTTAGAAACTCTAAAGCTTTTAATCATTTTATAAACTTAAACAATAAAAGGAACAAACTCATGTCCTGGAATTCCAATCCAAACAGCGGCGGCAGTCAAGCCTCCAACAGAAAAAACGTAAGATGTAATAACCAAGACTTCGATATTACAGGTCTATCAGGTGTTGCGCTTACCGACAGACTCAAAGCAATTGCCAGAGATAACGATATATCGAAATTTGATATATATGATTCTCTGAATGCAAATCTCGATGCAACACAGATTGAAGCAGGTAACTTTACCGGCGATTTGACTATCGTCCGTTTCAACGTTGCAGCTGCTTGAATTTGTAACGGTCAAGTTTAGCATTAACTAGATCTACTCAGTAGTTCGCCAACAGGTATTCTCTTTCTAAAAAAATCCTTATCAGGGTTTGATAATTTTAATATTGAATGAATTATCACTACTCATTGCTGATTTTATTAGGGAATACCTGTTTTAATTTAATTCAATTTGTGATCTATTCAGTGTTAAAAATTCCAAGAAAACATAATCAATTAATAAAAAATGTATGTCTTCAAATCAATCAGTACAAGAAAACCAAACGGCTCCCCGGGTCCCCAGTCAGCTCCCAGGTCAGTTGAACACTTCATTCTTTCAAAGAGTAGATGGGATTGAAGAGACCGTTTCATCTGAAAGTGCCGGGAAGAAATCAAAAAATAAATCTGTAACTAATACAAAAACCCGTCCAACTAAAGAATCAAAAATCCTCCGTCAGTCAGATAAGCATTTAGTGAATATCATCTCCCGGGAAATCAAATACAAAGACCTGAATGAGAAAATGCTGAAATCAAAGCAGGAAAACGTATTTATAAAGGAAGTATCAATCGAATCAGAAATCGATTATATAAATTCTTTAAAGCAATTGAAGGGGGTATTTAAAACGGAGCTCCAAACAGCAATTAACAAAGTAAACAGTCTTTATCAGACAGAGCTTGTTAAGCTTCAGCAGTTATACCGCTCAGCAGTTGTTGGGGAGTCGTTAATAGCGATTATTAAGACGATAAGTAAAAAAGACTGGTATCTGCTCATGAAGGATAACTCAGTTAATGCATATAAGTTCTACAATCCTCCCTTTGAAGTTACTGAAGGATATTTCAACTCAGGGATAGTTCACGAATATACATCTCCTGTATGTTCAATAAGAGGAATATATGTAAACATTCTGCATCACAAAATCACTCACGGAACAATACACCTTTCAACAATTGGGCAACATCCTAACTGTAATATTGGTGGATTTGGTCAAGCTTGTCCTGGAAGCTTTGAAGACAGAGATATATGTCTTGCTGATCCAAATAAACTATTAACTCTGCTTGAAGAAATATCCTCAACATATGAGAAGATTCATCTGGATAGCAGCTATTATAAACCGACAATTCCATTTGACGTTAAGCAGGAATATAAGTGGAAGGCCAGCTGATTCATAATCCAATGAAGTAGAGAAATAAGAAATTAGTAGAGTAAAAAGACTCATAAAATAAAATCAACAATCCTTTTAAAATGGAAAGCACAATAACAGAAATTAATAACAGGCAGTCAAAAATAATCCCTGACCTGTCCGGTGCTATTGCAATTGTTGCCGGACTTGGAGGAATTGGTTCCTGGGTAGCTTTAGACTTAGCTTTAATAGGAGTCGGTTCAATACTCATCTACGATACAGATAAAATAGAACCAAGTAATCTAAACAGAACTTTATTCAAAGAATCACAAATCGGACAATATAAAACTGACGCAGTAAAAGAATTAATTGCAGAGAGAAGAAAGGATTGTTTAGTTCTTTCATTCGAAGAATTCTTTGAAGCAGAGATGCTGAATAAATTAGACGGTGTGGAATACTTTTTTGACTGTACCGACACAACAAGACTCAAAGACTCGATGTATGAGTTTAAAGTAAAAAAGCAGATGGAGTTTGAAGAGCTTAAAAAGAAAGAAGAGGATAAGAATAAAGTAAAAAATAAATCAAAGAAAAATTCTGAGACTTCTCAAAACAATCAATCAAATTCAGGAGCTCAGTATGCTAATTACGGACCCGGAATTACTAATCAATATCCTGCACAATCTATAAATCAAATTCAGGAATACAAATTCCCTCAATATGTAAAGCTTGGATACGATGGATTCGAAGGAACTATCTGCCTGAATGATTTTAATGCCGGCAGATGGGGAACAGATTCAAGTTACACAATTACTCCCAGCTTCTTTGGCACTCCACAAATGTTAAGCGCAGCGGCAGTGATTGAAATGTTAATTGTCAAAAACAAGAATGCATTTACTAAAACAGTAAATGTTACAACTCTTTTGACACTTCTACACGATTAAATTCCTAAAGCTAATAATTAAAATTTCTTCAAACTAGCAAACTTTTTAAATCACATAAACTCATGAAAGAGAAAAACTCTAAATCAGGAAGTTCAAATAATTCAGATGGAAAAGATGAATCAGACTCCGGACGAAACAAAGCTGAAAACAAAAGCAAAGAAGCTGTTTCTAAAGCTAATGGTAAAGCTACTTCCGCTCCTGATACTTTATTAACTGAAGTACATACTGCGCGAAACGGCAAAAGAAGTTCTGGTAATGATGTACTTAACTCCATTCTAAATGAAACACGAAAACCTTCTGAAGCAGGATGGGAAAGCGGAATAAAGATACTCGATACAGTGAAGGTTATTATTCCTCTGAAGCTCCTGCTTGTTTGTAATCAGATAGCTGACAGATTAAGTGGTGAAGAGTTCTCAATACTGGTTAATCTTACAGAGAAAGATAAAGTAATCAGATTATCAGAGGAGTTTCATATTCCGCAGCAAGTCGTTTCAAATGCATCTATTGATTACATACCGGAAGACTATAACTTCAACACAGTAATACACCGACATCCAGATGGTATGAACTCTTTCAGTTCAACAGATAAGAACTTCATCAATCAGAACTTTAAATTATCGATACTCTATACTTATAAAGATGGATTCGTTCACGGCATTTATAATCTAAAGCATGATAATTATTTAGTTCAGCTTCCAATTGAAATAAGTGTAGATATGGGATTAGACTTAATAGACATACAGAATATCCAAACAGTCAGGGCTTCAAGAAAAGTAATTGAGATCGATGATGAAAGACTAATCGGAAATGGCAGACAATATGGTTCAATGTTTGAAGTAGAAGATGACTTACCATTCGGGCGATCAATGGATATAAGATTCGGACACAGAGGTAAACGAAGAATAATTTCAGATGATAAAATTTCAACTTTTGATTTAGATAAGGACGGGTCAGAAGAAGAGAAGCGTGAACTAAAAAAGCTCGATGAAGAGAACCTGGATTACGGTCTTATAAAGAGAATTATTCTTGAAGATGTAAATGATAATTTAGAAACCCTGGATATGCGATTGACTAACATGGAAGATTTTATTCAATATTCCGGGCATTTTATATAGTTCTCTTCACTTACAAAATCTTTCTACTTCCATCCATTACATCCAACCTTTCATTTCATCACACTCAACCTACCAATATACCTTCCTTTGCCGAGCTCCTGCTCTTTCTCAAATTCATAAATTCACAAATTATAAATTAAATGAAAGGGGAATTTAATGTTCAATTGCATTTCGAAGGAAGTATTAAAGAAAATCTGTATAGTTGTTCTGGAAATTCTTATAGCGGATTGCTTTAATAAAGGTAAGGATTACGTGAAGACGAGGAGGAAGAAAGCAAAAAAGGGAGAGTCCTGAGAATGGATTCTTCCTTCTTG
This sequence comes from Bacteroidota bacterium, assembly GCA_018266835.1. Taxonomy (NCBI): domain Bacteria; kingdom Pseudomonadati; phylum Bacteroidota; species Bacteroidota bacterium. The sequence continues at coordinate 4,350 of JAFDZP010000002.1, forward strand.
CTTTTGTTCGATTGCCACTCAAAATCCCAATTTCTTAAAATGAGTAAAAATTTTACTCAAAATAGAAGTATTGTAAAAACAACAAAATTAAAAACATGAAACTCTTTACTAAAGAAATAGAAAAAAAGGCTCAAGCTCAATTTCCAAAAGGTAACGGCCTTGAATCTCAAGTTGTTGTTGCTAAGTTTTTCAATCCAACAGGAGCCGGAACCTGGTATCTAATGAATCAAGATCCGGAAGACACTGATTACTGTTGGGGATTATGTCATATTTTTGAATGGGAAATGGGTAGCTTTTCTAAAAGTGAACTCGAAAATTTTAAAGGTAGAATGGGTCTAAGTATTGAGAGGGATTTACATTTTCAAGAAGTGAGTGCGAAGGAATTGTGGGATAGTTTAATTAAAGTTTAAAAGTTCGAATGCTTTATAGTGACTATATAATTTGTAATCAGCAGGTCGGGGGTTCAAGTCCCTCTGCCAGCTCAAGATAAACCCCTCAAGAATTAACATCTTGAGGGGTTTTTTTTTTACCCACCTACTTTTTACAATTTCTGGGGACGATTTAGGGACAATTTAGCGTTATTAATTGTCTATAATTATATCAACCCTAATATCATTTTTTTTAATTCACTAGATATACCTACATCTGATTCAATATAAGAAATCATTGCTAGTATCCTTTCATTCATATCGGAGTGTTCATTTTTAATTTTTTCATATGTTAGACTATCCATAGTATTTAAAAATATTACATCCAGATCACCCATGTTACCTTCCTTATACAAAGTTATATTGGTAGATAAAATAGTTGGAATATATAATTTTCTTCCCTCTTTTCTCTTCTCATTAATTTTTTTTAGATCTTCATCATGGATTTCTTTTAAACGAGAATAAACCCAATAATAAAATTCATGAACTGCTTCAATGTAATCTTCAAACAGATTTCTCAAATCAATTTCACCACCAACATTATTCAAATACTTAAGAGTAACTTCATTTATTACTTTTATTTCATTATCTGATTTACTTCGTTTCGTTTGCTTTTCTATATAAGAAATCAAAGTATCTGTTTCTAAAAGTAATTTTCTAGAGCTTCCATTTTCTCTATCCCAATGAAATTGTCTTGAAGGAATAATAAGTTTTATGTGTTGAACGTATTGACGTAATTGAAAAAATATATTAAAAACTGGATTAGAAGTTAACTGCATCTTTTTCTCTTCATATTCTTTATAAAATACAGGAGAATCAATCTCATAATTGCTCATAACGTTATTTGTTATACTCATTAAGGTATAAGAACTAGAAATAAAATTATGAAGATATCTATTCAAATCTCCAGCATATTTCATAAACAAATGCCTATTATGAGTCGCAAATACTTGATCGTTTTCGGAAATAACACCATATTCAATACTTTTAGATAAGTCAATTCCGTTTCCATCAAAAATCTCTAATGCGTATTGCATCTGATCCAGTTTTCTAATTTTCTGATGTTCTGGCATATTATCTAATTCATCTAAAATATTTTGTTCCATGAGAGTAAAAAATAATTAATAAAAATAATACAGAAGATATTACGTGTAATACTTCTCCCTATTCAAACAATGTAGAATTTATATTCAAATAATTTGAGAGTGAGAATAGTGTAGAGAGGTTTACTAATTTCCTACCTAACTTATATCTTTTCTGGTGACGGTTAAGTGATGATTTTTTGTTCCTTAAATCGCTTATACCAATTTTCCCACAAAAATAATAAAACAGGATTAGAACAATTCGATAGGATTTCTTCAATTAAATAATCCAGTCCTTTTCTTCGAGCAAATTCACTAGTTATTATTAAAAGTATATTTCTAAATGATTCCGTAGCATTTTTCCATTTTATTATTTCCAAAACTTCTTTAGACGTAACTTTGGTAAAAATTAACTGATTACAAATGCTTTCTAATTGGTTAAATAGCTTTTCTGAATTTTTTTTATCTATAGCAATTGAGTCTAAATTAGAATCAATCTTGGGATTTTTTTTAAATTCTTCAGAAGATAATAATAGATTTTTAAAATCCTTTTCATATACATGTAAACTGTCACTAAGCTGATTATATGTTCCTAGTTCTATTCCAAGCCATCCAGCAAGGACTTCTTGTAAATAAGTAAATTGAACAAAATTATAGGGAACTCCTAAAAATATATCATTGCTCCTTAATACTTGCATCCATTCCAGCTTGTTGTCTCTTACTTTAGGAATACTGCAGATATTACAGGGAATATCTTTACTACGCGGTCTGCCAGTTTCAAAAGGTAAATCCTTTGAGGGATTCCAGATTTGTAGTACAACTTGCCTAGTTTTACTATTATTTGAAAGAGCTTTGTATGCACGTTCTAATTGATCAATACCATTATAATCTCTCAATCGTGACCCATATGCACCATAATAATTTTTTACATTTCCAGCAAAATTTGGCAGACTACTATTCCAAAAATTAAGAAAATTCGCATTAGATTTTCCATTTACTATCCATACAACTTCAGCAAGTGCAAAAGCTGGATTCAAAGAGGGTTTGCGAGAAAATATCCACCTGTCTCTTGGATTTTCAAATGTGATCCCTGCATGTAATATTTCCTTGGTTGAACCTAACCTACTATCCGTAATATTTGTATTATCATCCAACATCTCACGAACAATTTTTTTCCAGACTTCGTCAGCCGACTTTCCATTAAAAGTTATCATTTTTTAATATCGTTAATTCTTTGATTAATATTCCATTTGGGAGGATACCAGCAATTAAAACTTTTAGAAGTGGCATTAAAAATTTGTTTAATTCGAGTTCTACCGCTTGAACCTTGAATAGTTGGAAAGGCGACTCTAGAATACTTACTGATCTCACAAAATAAATTTTGACAGTCGATTAATTGTAATCTTCTACCAAATAAATTCTTAAACTTAATATTTCGTTGTTCAAATTCTAATTCCTGCCTATCACAGACAATTCTTATAACTTCACTCTCATTTAATCCACCTAAACTTGTAAAGCATTTGCTGATACCATCATATGCTCCAGGTCCAGGTATTACAAATTCGGATTCTTCAAAATTAATAAGTTCACTATAATTTAGATCTATTGTTAACTGATATGCCAAAAAGTCTCCAAAAGAAGGATAACTTTTTAAAAGGAAGAATACGTCAAGCAGTTTTTTTGATTCAGTAATTTTTTCAGGAACAAAATCCTTTATCATCAATTCAATTAATTTTAAGTGATTACTATGTTTTCTTTTATAGCCGAATTTGTTAGCTGAAGCCATAATATATGCGCCGGAATAGATACTAAATTTATTATCTAAAACTTCATTCAAAACACTATTATATTTTTCAAATGAATAATCTTTATAAGTAATTTCCTTAAATTCGTGAAGCAATAAATTCCAGGTCTCTATTTTATTAAATAATTTAAATAAAAGGATTCGAAAAAAAAGCTCTTTAGGAGATTGTTCCCCTTTATAAATAACATTTTTAATTAAAAATTGACTTACTTTATCTGAAGCACGGTAAGCATTTGTAAATTTGTAGTATTGCAATATTGGATCATTAGTCCAAGGAGGTTTATTATTCTTGACTCTTTTGAAAAATATCTCTTGTCTTTCTGCAGCAAACTTCCAATATGCGTCGTATACTTCAGTAGTTTTAATTGGCTCAAGTGATTTAAATATCATAATATCTTAAATTATAAACTTAGCTGATTTTAAAGAATTCAAAATATGGTTATTGATAGTTGAGTAGCTCAAATATTGGTCAATTATGATAATCTTTTCATCACTTTTCCTTTTTAATTGATTATACAAGGATCTAATATTATTCCATTCTTCTAAATTTTTTATATTCCCATACGGTTTTGGAAAATCGAATAAAAATATAGAATTAATTTTTATATTTTTCCAAAAAATTAATTCTATATCTATTGCAGAATTTAACATTTTACTATTAATATTTTTAAGTTTTCCATATACCCACGTTGACCACCAAAATCTATCTAATAAAATTATATAATTTTCATTAAGTAAATTTTTTATTTCGTTCTCCAAAATGTTTATATGTGATGCAATATGTAATAATTGAATTGATAAAGGATTTACTTGCTCATGCAAATGATATAATTGATGATGTAGATTGTAAATTTTTTTCCCAAAAAGATTAGTATCTTTTCCTGGAAAAGATATATATTTTGCTTTTATTTTTTCCTTTAATAACTGGTTTAATATTTTTTTTGCTATGGTGGATTTCCCAACATTGTCAGGACCCTCAAAAATAAACAACTGACCTTTTTTAAATCCATATTTTTCTTTTGTAATCATTTAGAATTATTTTTTAAACTATCAAAATGAATTTTAAACTTTTGGCGTTCTGCTTTTACACTGTCTTTTATTTCTAATAACATTTGTTTTTCTTCTTTTACATCGTTTCTCAGAATATTTAAATTATTTAAGGTTGTATTCCAAAATACAATGCAAAGAGTAACAACTATGCCCGATAATAATGTAAGCAATGAAACTGCACCCAGTGCTATATTAGTATAATTTTTTAATTTTTTTGATAATGACGCGGGAGAAGGAATTTTTCCAGAAACATCCATAATATCCTTAGAAGTAATTTTGTTTTGATCGAAGTTATTATGGCTATTATTGTACGGCTTCGTTTCCGGTGTAGTAAATTTACCAAACCAAATTGGGAAGACTCTCTGATCTTTATCTAGTACTATATCTCTTGCTCCTGCATTGTAAACAGAAAATTTTAAAATACCTTTAAAGCCAGGGTCTACATGAAAACCGGAAATATTTACAAGCCCTTTAAATTTTATGCCGGCCTTAATTGAAATTAACCCAAAAAAATCTGACGTTAATCCTAGTGTTTCTTTTGTGGTTAATAATGCAAACTGTCCTGAAGGTATAATAATTTGTGGATTTTGGTCAGATATTTTTTTTGATCCTTTTCCATCTGAAGATATATAATAATCATTCCCTAACCTCAATTCATAACATCCGCACTCGATCAAATTCTTATCAAAATCTTTTGTAAATAAATTATCTAAGTTTTTTTCTATCTCATCACTATTTAGAAAGCTCATGATATAGTTTTTATGTTGTTATAAAAATCTTTTATGTCCTGTAAGTTAAATTTTGCAGGGTTATATAGGTCAGCTTTAACATTTATACAAGTAAGATTTTTAAATTGTAATCCCATTTCATGGGCTAAAAATTGACCCAAGTGACATAGCCCTTTAAAATTTCCATAAGCTCTTTCCATTATTAATTGTTTGGGATAATAAGCTATTATACTCAAACCATCACTTCCATTTGATCCTAATGGCATAATTGATAACTGCTGTAAACATGGAAAACCATGCTGTGATTTGAAATTATGATCAAGTTTAGGATTGAAAATAGCAACTTGTAATGCGCTAAACCTATGGTTATTTTTATTCCAACAACTAATTATATGATCTAATTGATTTGCTTTATTCTCAGCACCATCATAATTTATCATGCGATTGAAATAAATCCCGCATCTATTACGTTTTCGAGATCTAATCCTATCGGCAACTTTCAAATAATTATCAAATAAAAATTTTCTATCTTTATTTTTATTCCACAAAGAAATTGGAAATATAGTTGAAGCTGTATTTTCAATCAATTCAAGTTTTTTCTCGACTAATTTTAAATTTAACTCTTCTTCAATTTTTGATATTATTGGAATACTATTGTTATCTAACTCGCTTATAGAAGTAATAATAGTTGTGGAATCAGATGTTTTTTCGTCCAATAATATTTTAATGTTTTTAACCCAGGCTAAAGATAAATTTGTTTCACTGATATGAATGGTGTTATGCATTACTGTCCTCCAAAAATTTATATTGGTAATCTCCTATATATTTGTTGCGTGAGACCCTTACAAATGATGACCATTTTGTTACAGGGTTAATTAATTTGGAAATACCAAGTTGATTTGCAATGTAAAAATTAGAATTATTGTTTTCTTTAATTTTTAAAATTGAAGTACCTTCAACTAGGATTTCTTTTTCCGTTGAGAGATAATCATTAATTTCTATATCAATTAATTCGTTTTCCCAAAACGAATCTATTATGTATAGGTTTGTATTGCAGGGTGCTTCAAATAATTCCTCTCTTAATTTAATTGGGCGACTTTTTAATAAACTCTCACAATGTATATTAGTAATAATTTTAAGAGTATATGATAAATGTTTAACTAATGTAGAATAACCTACTCCAAAATATCTAGAAAGTATATAAATTTGAATAGGTGTAAGATCTTTAGGCTTCCATTCTCTAAGATTAATTGCTCTATCAATTAGCATTTTAGGGAGAAGTAAAAAACCCGCAAATAAATTGGTAATCCTCTCTTCTTTTACTGAGGCGTAATTATTAATTATAAGATCTAAAGTTGTTTGGTGTCCATAAAAATGGTGAGCAAATTCGTGAGCACAATTAAAGTTCTTTCGACCTGTTGGTCTATTAATGTTTAAAATAATATTAGGACCTGGATTTTTGCAATAAAGACCTTCGAAGCTATTTGCCTCAACAAATATAATATTTATTTTATCATCATATTTGTTTACAACATCATAAATATTTATTGGGACAGATTGCTTTATATTTAATGAGTGTCTTATTTTATAAGCATCTCTGAATATCTGTGATATTTCTAGTTTGTTAAGCATTAATTATTTGATTTTAACGATTGTAATATACTAATAACCTTATCAAAATCTTCCTTTTTTAGCTTCTCTAATTCACGAAACTGTAAACTTAATTTATCCACTAAAGTATTCGCAGTATCATCTATACAACTCAACCACTTAATTTCGACTTTGTAGATATTGGAAAACTCAACTAACTCTTCTGCTGTTACACTTCTTCTACCTGCTTCAATTTCTGAAATAGTTGGTCTGGACATATTGAGCATTTTGGCTACTTGACTTTGAGAAAGCCCAATTTGCTTTCTAGCTAGACTTAGCCGAGAGGCTATTTCTTGCTTTTTTTCTTCCATTTGATTTGCTTTCATTGGTAATTATTTTTGTAATGTTTTCAATAACACTTTTAATTGTTTGAGGGACATAATCTACAACAAATAAGTTATCTGGTATTTTAATATCCAAAATGATTTCTAATTTTGTACATATAAATTCACCGCTCAAGCTATCAAAACCATCAAGACCTTTTACAGGAATTGTTATTAGATTTATATATTGATATCTTTGAGCACACTCATTTTGATGTTCATGTAGAATGTTTATTAATGTATCTTGTATTTCAGATTCCGTCATGTGGTCTCCTTTTAATTCCGTAATTGCTTACCGGCTGTAAGAATAACTTACCAATTGTAAGAAACTGAAACAATCCCATTTTTTATCTCTTTACTTCTATTTAATTCAAAGGGTGTTTTAAAATTTGTTCCCTCAAATGATGTACGCATGCCGCCAAATAAATTGTAGTAGTTTTTATATCACTATGCCCCATCATCTTTGACAAAGAGAAAATATCGCAACCTCCTTCCAGCATGAGCGTTGCAAATGTATGTCGTAACTTATGAACATGAAATTTTATCCCCGAAGCTTCTTTAATTCTTTCTACTAGTCTTTTTATACCACTCTCTGTAAATCCCATATCATAAGTATATGAAGTAAAAAATTCGGGGCAAGTCTTGTCTGCTTTCTTCCTTACTTCTACATATTTTTATAATGCTTCAGCTAGCAGATAATTAATCGGAATCACTCTATCCTTACTTCCTTTCCTTTGCCTTATAAATATTGAAAGATTTTCTATATCAACATCAGCATACTTCAAATCTAATAGCTCTTGTTTTCTTAAACCACTCATGATGAAAGTTGAAAATATAGCATAGTACCTGTAAAGCAAAAACTTGTTATCGCAAGGATAATTGTCAAACACTTCCATGATCCGCATCGTATCTCGCTTTCTTAATTTACAAGGCAGTATCTTTTCAAGCTTTGGGATCTCAATATCATCCATCGGATTGAATGACATATTACCTTACTTTATATACCATCGAAAGAAAACAACTAATGACTTATGAGAGACGATATTTCTTATTTTGTTCTAAATTATAATTGAGTGCACCCAAATATTTAAATTTTGACTTTTTTATGGAATAAAAATTTAATTGTTTCTTTCTATCATATTCATAATTATTTTCGAGTATATAAAATTTCTAGTTTTTTCCAAATCAAAATTAATCAACTAAATAAGTGATTGAGGTTATCGAAAATTTATTTATAGGCAGTCAAATAGATTACGAAAATAAAGTAAAGTTTCAATTAAATTGGTATGTAATTCAGGCATGTAAAGAGGCATATCACAGAGAAGCTTTAGGATATTCGGGAAGAGCAGTTAGTAATACTCATCCCGAGTATTTGATAGCATGAAGAGAAAATAAACTTATATTAAATTTGGTTGACGTAAACGATCATCGATATTTTTCAAGTGAAATATTAGATATTGATTTACATGAAATCGATAAAAACAAAAGTGATAGGAGAATTTTAGTTCATTGTAATCAAGGTTGTTCAAGGTCACCAATGATTGATCTTTTGTAAATGGTAAGAATAGGTAGGTTGCCTAGTTCTTCTTTTTTAGAGGCAGAAATTGAATTTAGTAAAATTTTTCCTCCCTTTAATCCCGCTAAAGGAATCAGAGATTTTGCTATGTTGAATTGGGATAAATATTCAAGTTAAAGTAGATATTTCTAGAATTATTCACAAAAGTTCGATGTTTCTTACTAATTTATTTCAGCTGCTCTAAAATTTCTTTCGTTATTATTCCCTGTTCTTTCATTGGAAGAATTTTAACAAGAAAAATTTCTTTGCTCTCACTTAGTCCATAAGTTTTAATGTTTTTTATTATTTGATTAACTTTACTCTGATATTCTTCTTCATTTAATAATTCTTCTTTTTTTAATTTGAATAAATTTGTTAATTCAATTTTGAATCTCTCTGAATCATATTGATTTGAACTATGTAATTCATCTTTCTTAATTTCATTGTATAATATAATCATAGTGATTCTACTGAGAATAAATGTAAACGACCAAAATATAATTCCACCAACTTTAGGTGCATCACTTACTAATCCTCTTAACCCAAAGATACTTGCAACATTTTGCATACTTCTACTCCATGACATATTGGATTTAACATCCATAACTAATATGAAAACTATATAAATTACACCTATCAATACAAATAAGACGTATTCAAACTTAATCCCATTTTTATAGATAAAGCCAAGGCCGGGATTAAGTATTTCTAATAAAAATGCTAATTGAGTTTTGTCTTTTTTCATTTTTTATTTTTTGGATGTTATAGAATTTTATTTAGCTTCCAAAACAGTTCCTTTTACAACCCAGAAAGCAACTGATGTGATTGTTTTATTTTGGTAATTTATTTCATCATAGTAGAATGCATAGTTATCAAGACCTTGATTCAATTGAGTTTTTCTTGTTGGAGAGCCCAATGCACTTTCTAATTCACTGGAAGTTTTACCAACAAACTTTCTTTCTAAATCTTCTATTGTCCAGTATTCTTTAACTTTTTGAGAATTAATCATACTGTTTGTAGAAATATTTTCCGAAAAATATTCATATGTCTTATTTATCTTTTTGTGTTGTACAGCAAGTGATATTCCAATTGTAATTATTATGATTATGCTTGGTAAGGTAATTTGTAAAAATTTCTTATTTTTATTATTCATTAAGATTAATAGTTTTCTTTAAGAATATTATACCACTTATAAATAAAAAAGGACGCAACTTTAAGTTACATCCTCTGCCGAGGCACTGGTATGCCTACCTAGAGAAATGATAACAGAAAGCGCGTCCTTATTCAGGACGCAGCTTAATGCTTCGTTACTCTAGGTTGAAATTTACCAGTTTTCGGCAGAGAACTTACAGCAAAAGCTACGTTAAAAGCTTTTTATATTTATGAAAATTAAATTTTGTCGATAGTATATAAATTATTTGCTATTAAAATAAATAAATCTCTTAGGATAAAAAACTGTAATTTTTGTTTCCATATTTTTATTTCTACTTTGTTCATGAGTATTGTCCCTTTAAATTCTCCTCTCAAATCCCAAGCTGCCGCCCCCTCTCAGATCGCCCCGGCCAAGATTTGTCAAACAAAGATTAGTTCAGTGACTTTCCGGTAAGATGAAAAAAAATGATGGGATGGCTTTTAATTAGAGATGCGACCCGATTAATAAGTATCATAAAAATTGTTGTTGTAGTTCTTAAAAGAAAAAACAAACTGCTTCGTTAGAAGCAGCTACTATTTATATCTATTATATCTATTATATCTATATAATCTATTAATCTATTAGAAGCGCGGAAGGATGCCAATTTTCTTTAATTCTGCTTTGGAAATACAAGATTTGAGGTCTGTTGGCATCAATTTTATTCTTGCTTGAACTATAGCTGATAATCATTACTACTAAAAAGAGACTCTTTCAAACCATACTCAATTCTTATTAATACTATAGGTATCATCATTCTAACTATAGAAAATTCTTTTTCAGACAATAATATAGTTCTCATAAGATTAATCATATTTACGTCTTTCACATTCGCTTAATTTTGTTAAAAGTGTTATCTTTAATTCTTCAGATAATCTTACCGGCTCATAACACACTTCTTTTTCGTTGAATCTATGAAACTGGGCATCCTCATGCTGTGTAATGTAATATTCCGGATATTCTAAAAGCTTTGAATAAAAATACGCTCTTTTACTTTTGTTATAAAATCTACCGTGCTCTATACCTTTAGTTTTATTAATAGTAAAGTCTCTCAATCCGTGACCATCTTTACCTTGAATGTAAATATCTTTCTTTTCAGCTTTATTAATTATTACTGACTTAACTTCAGATGTGCACTTGTCAATATTTTCAAAACTATATTTGCTTTCAGAATAATTTTCTTTACGAGGATTTAAAGTAATAATTACACCATGCATAACTTCAACCAATCCGCAAGCTTGTAAAACTTCCAAGATAGCCTTGATGGTTCTATTGTCATGTTTAAGCTTCCTTTGAAGTGAAGATTGTGTTTCTTCGGACTCAACTTCATATTCATCCAGTAAGCAATGACTATTCTTTAAAATCAAGTAATAATAAACTCGGAGGGATTTTAAAATCATTTCTCTATTTTTTACTGGCATATCCCAGGCTGCTTTTATACTCTCTAAGTTGCTTTCAAAATCATTATAGTAGATTTTCATATATTCTAAAATCTTGTCTTCAGGTGCAACGATGGTTTCTTCAAAGAATGGAGCTTCATCTTTAAGCCGGTACTTACCATTTTGTTTTTCTATGAGTCCAAACTCTATAAGCTCGTTAATTATTCTGTACACAGTGTCTGAACTGATGTTAAACTTATATCTGATTTCCTTTAAATCCAGTTTATAGTATACTTGAGGAGCTTTAGTCACGTAGTAGTTGAACTTAAGCTTTAAGTATAAGTATACCCAAGGTGTGAACTCTGATTTAAAGTTTTTATCCAGGTCAAATAATAGTTCCGGTTTTATGCTTATGAAGTGTGAATCTTTTTTCTTTTTGGTGGTGTTCATTTTTTTATATTCCTATGTAATGGTTTTTGTTATTAGTAGATACTATTTGGGGATTCTTTAATTGTATCTGGCACAATAGCCTGATCAATTTGAGTTAGTTCGTTTTTTGAACAAGATTCCCTAAATTCACTCTGGTTAATTTTGGGATGGTCTACCGATCCATACTTCTTCTCTAAAAAGTCGTATGTAGAATGATCGTTCGGAATTTTGGAATTATAAATAACATGCCCCAGTTCCTCTTCGAAGCAGTTAATAAAGAAATCATTGTAGACCAAACACGTTCTGGTTGATTTATGTTCGGGCTCGACAATAGAGGACTCTTCTATCAATTTGAACTTTACCAGCTCTCTGTAAGCATCCCTTATGCTGTTTCTGCATATACCTGTTTGCCTGCTGAGTTCAAGTATATTTATGTCTTGGCAAATACCAATCTTGAAATAAGCCGGTCTCTTTTCCCAGTTTAAAAACTTCAGCCTGTTCTTAAGAATTAAAAACAGGTAAAAGGAAAAGTAACAAGTAAAGGGGATATCATACAATACATCAGAAAACTCGACTTCGATCGAGTCAAAGATTTTCTTTAGTTTCTCGTTGTTATAGTGGTTGTTTTTCCTTTTAAAGAATTTCTTCTTTTTTTTCTCGATTCGCTTTCGAATGCTTTCTTCCAAAATCTTACGATGTTGTTCACTAATGATGAAGTTTTTTATTGTCATTATTACACAACCTCCTTCTCTTCGAGAATTAACTGATTCTTTACAGCTTTATGCCCTTCCTTTAAAAATCTGAAAAAAGGAAAAGTTTGGTAGTAGATTTCATGCTCTTCCAGAAGTTTAGCTAATTTTTCTTCGAAGTTCTTACCTAATTGGTAAATTTCGTCTTCACTCATTCCTGAATAGTCGGGTGAGGGTGTTTGAAAATAATTCATAAACGGATTCCTTATGTATTTTTAGTTTTGATTTTTAAAACATTTTTACTAAAAAACCGAACACAAATATAAAAGTGTTCAGTTCTTATACATAAGTATACCGTTTGATACAAGATTGTGCAAATGTGTAAAATGTTCAATAATCTTTAAAGACTGAGAAACATTTATGGATTTTCTTTTTTTTAGATATATATAATTTTTTCAAACAACCTAATTTTAAAAATTCATGGGAAATAAATTTGAAAAAAAACTCGTTTATAAAAACAAGGCTAACTGTAAATTCATGGAGTTGTATTATATAGAGAAAAAATTTAAAACACTTAAAAATAACACAGCTCAATATTTCGTGTGGTTTAGAACTCCTAATAAATATTCACTTTTGCAAATTATAGAAAAAGATAACTTTTCAAGTAAAATGCATTTATCAAAAATAGGATTAATGCAGTTTTTTATGAAAAGTATAATTGATGAAGGTTTAAGACGGTTTAAACCAAGTAGTAATACGAATAAGAATACTGTTATAAAGTTTTATGGTCCATATGAATTACCTGTTACTAAGGAAAATAAAAATGAAATCAAATCTAATGTGTTTAATATTTTTATGTTACAAAATGATTATTTCAGTTCTGAGAAAGCTTCAAATAATGATGAGTTTTTAAAATCAATAGCTGAATCTAAAGAGATGTTTCCTAAAGAAAATGCAGATTTTAATGAGTCTATAGCGAATTTAAATATTAATAAAAATACTAGTTCCAAAAAACAAAACTTGATCAATTCGAAAATATCCGGCGAAAAAGTAATTGAAAAAATAATTTGGAACAAAAAGCCCATTGATTTGGAAAACTTATTTATAGATTTGCATGAAGAAGATTATGTTGAATTTTATGATATAGAAACTTTATCTAGACATTTCAAATTTAAAGTAGATGAACCAGAAATTAATTCTCAAAGTATTTCTTCATTTGAGAAGATAATTTGGAAAGATCAGAAAACAAAACTTATGTTCTTAATGGAATTGCTAATAAAAAAGGGAGTTATAACTATAATTGCTGAAAAAAAACATGTCGCAATTTCTCAGCATTTTTGTAAAAAAGATAATTTAATCTTTAATGAACACACTTTATCACAAACTCTTAATAATGTTCAGACCCAATTAAAAAAACTCAACAAATCTGATCCAAACTATAATAAATTTAATAAATCTTATGAAGATTTTATAAAACTTATCAAAAGGCATATTTAATCTCAATCCCAATCTCACAAAATCTCATCCTACCAAGCATTATTTCTTAAAAGTTACATTTTATAATACTTGATAGTATTGATTTCTGCGACCAAAATGCTTGATTTCAATACTATCAATTCTTTTTTACACCCATCTAGTTATATTTTTGTAGTAGAATATTTAAAACATCTTGTTTTAAAATTTCTCTTATTTATTCGGAATATAGATTTACCATGGAAATCTAATTCAGAGTGAATAAACAAAAATATTTATTAATTAAATAATTTAAATTTATGTTAAGAAGTGTTTTACTTCGGGAAGTTGATGAGTCAACTATCCCTATGGTAAACTCAATACTTCAAGAAATCCTAGCTTCTCTGGATTCTGAGAAGATTGTTGAGTTTGACCTTCGTGACACCATTGCTCCGGCAACATTGGCGGTTAAATTGTTAAGCCTGGTTCACACATCAAATGTTGATCTGCATATAAAAGCAAGCGGTAATTTATCACCCGGTGCTACATTAATTGCAGCAGCAGGAAACCCTGGTTTTAGAAGTGCCTCGTGCACAACTAAATTTGGATTGACTGATTCTGGAAAGAAATTAGGTAAAAAAGCTCTATCAATTGATGAAAATTATGTTTATCAGTTTTTAGCTTTACTTTGTAAAGATAAAAAAAGTAAAATTGAAAAAGCTTTTATTAACTATGGAGCCGCATATGCAACAGATGCAGTTTCTCTTTCGATAATAGATGAAGTGAGTGATTTCAAAGATAAATATGCGCAAAAAAAAGAAGCCATTAAAGAAGCAAAGAAAAAAAATACTAAATCGAAAAAGCTTGAAACTGTGGCTAATCCACCTAGCGACAATTCAAATTCAACTCCTGAAAGCTCAAAAAAACCTGAGGTAGATAAAAAACTTTTTGATGACGTCGATAAACAAATTAAAACACCGGAAGAGGAGGTCGGTAAATAATTGGTGCCTCATTAATTTATTAGTGAGGTAATTCATCACTCTCAGGGTCATTGGGGTTACTCTGAGAGTGATTTTTTACAATAATCAAAAAGGAGAAGTGAAAGCTAAAGTTACTATTTCAACTAAACTTTTGCTATCAATATCCTCTCTTTATGAACCGATACGGGTTTTACTGGAATTTGTAGATAATGCAATCGATGCTGCTGAAACGTTTTTTACTCCTGAAACTAAATCGTATTCAAAAAAAATTGAGATTTCTGTCAGTATTGACGGAGATTCTTATGAATATGCAAGAATAGAAATTAAAGATAACTGTACAGGTATAAGAAGTTTGGAAAAACTTTTTAGCTCTGTCGGAAATTCTTCTAAAGTTGGTGATAATGCCTCAAATGGTGAGTTTGGTTTCGGAGTAATGTCACATCCATTTATTTGCAGCACTATGAAAATTAACAGCAAGCATTCTGATAATGATTATGCTGAAATGGTAAAAGTGACTTCAGAAATTTTAAACTCTTCAAGTCCTGAAGGGGCCGAAGTTGAAATTACTAAAATACCGGGGTTAAATTATACTTTATCAAACCCACGATCATCTGGGGTTTGGATTACACTGGAAGATTTTCACAAGGAAACATTCAAGGAGTTAAAAGCAAAAGCTATAAAAAGTGAAATCGAAAAACACTTTGAAGATATACTCAGAAGAGAAAATATTTCGATTACAGTAATTGATTTTAAAAAACGAAAGTCAGACGAAGGACGTGAAATATTTGAATGCACACCCTTTGATTACGAATCATACGAAGGGATAACATTCGAAAGAACGTTGCATACATTAGAGTACATCAAAAGCAAAAGATATTCAACTGTAGGCACTTTGGATATATCTGCAACGCCGGTAAAGATTTATTTGAGAATTTTCACTAAGAATTCTTTAGGTAGGTTACCAGTGTTCACTATAAAGGGGAGGCGGATAAAAGAAGTTTCAGAAATTAAAAATTTTAAATCGAATTCAAAAATTCAAGTATGGTCTAACAATTATATAGGGGGTAGCATTGATGTAACAAGAATCGTTGAACCGGATATTTCAAGAACGGGTTTTAAACAGACACTTTATTCAAAAGCCCTGTTTCATACTCTGCTAAAGTTAGAACCTGAAATAAAGGAAGCAATTGCTTCTACTGTTAGTTCTACATCGTCTTCAGACTTTAAGAAATTAGAAAACGTTCTCGAAAATGCGTTAATCGACTTAACTCAGAAACAAAAAAGAAAACGAAAAAGAAAATCTATAGAATCTGAAGAAAATAATGCCTTATCGAATCAAGGACGAAATGAAGTTAAAAAGAATATAAAAATAAATGTTCCAATATATAATAATTCAGATGGTATTGAACTTAGTTGTAATAGCATTGAAAACTTAAATGGTAATCCAAACAGGGATGAATTTGCTTATAATATATTTGGTTTAAAAGGCTCGTGCAAATATGAGAGCTCTACATCTAAAAAATATTACTCCGGTCAAACAAAACCTGATACTGTCACCATTTATGAAAAGTCCAAACTTTCTAAACAAGATGAAGCGCCTGATGAAAGCACTGACTTGAAGACATTCAAGCTCGATGGCTTAGGAATCAGGATAGATAAAGATTCTGAGCCTATTCTGGATGAAAATGGCAAAGCTTTAAGGTCAACTCTACTGAATGGGAAGATTGTAATTTTTATGCAGCATCCATTATTTCAAGAAAGATTAATCAGTAAAGAAGATGGATTTGCAAGGTTCACTTTTGAGTTAATTACCTACATTGCTGCTGAAGTAATTACACAATACACACTACTTCGATTAAATGAAAAAGGTAGTGATATAAATACAAAATTTGTTTTGCAAGATTATGTTGAATCTTTGCATGGCTACATTCAGTTGTTAAAAAAGCTAGAAGGGAAAAAGTTGTCTGAGTTAACTTCTTGATATGAAAATTATTAAAATTAAAACAAAAAAGTTCTTATCTAAATGGTATAATATAAATGGAGAATTTAGTCGAAAGTATTAGCTTAAATAATTTTAATGAGTCCAATTTGAAATTACTTTCAGTAAATGAAGTAAGAAAAATTTTAAAAATTGGTTATAAAGCTGCTACAAAACTTATAACTGACGGGGAATTGCATGCCATCAGAATAAATTCCCGCTATAAAATTCCTCAAATCTCTTTGGATAATTATATAAAATTCATTTCTACATATCAAATTAATGAAATAAAAAAAGAAGTCAAGGAGATTGACAAACATTCAATTGAAGCTATTTTAGACGATCTTCATAAAAAATTTTCAAAATTTAATTAACAAATGGCATCATTATATAAAATAAAAGGCCGTAAAACTTTTTACTTAAGCTACAGGCTAAATAATAAAAACAAAGTAATAAATACAAATATACCCCTAAACAAAAAGAATTTAGCGGAAGAATTTCAAAAAGAATTTGAAGCAAAATTATTTCTTTTAAGCAAAAGTGATTCTCTTAATTTTAAGATTGAAAAAGACACCCAAGAAAATACTATTACTTTAGGGGATGCAATTAAAGTATTTATCAAAATATATACAGTATCTTGGTCTGAAGGGCGACTTTCGAATGTTCAAACGGTGTTAAAAATATTAAAGGAATTTTTAAATCCTGACACCAAAGTGAAAGATATTACATCTCAAGATTTATCAGATTTTATAGTCAAAAGGAAAGAAAAAATAAGTGTTACTACAGTGCGATCAGATTTACAAATTCTTAGGATGTTTTTTAACCATCTCGTAGAAGAAAATATTCTTCAAAAGTCACCATTAAATAAAAAGTTAATTCCAAAACCTGTAATTAAAAATATTGTAACTATGAATGAAGTAGAACTAGAACGTATTTTTCATTTTACAAAAATGAAAGATAGGTTATTCTTCAAGTATTTAAAATTATTAAGTTTGACAGGTGCAAGGCCAGGAGATATTTTAAGATTAAAGTATGGTGATTTTGATTTGAAATCAGGGATATTAAAAATTAGTGTTTCAAAAACACAAAGAGAAATTGATTTTCCAATATATGAAGAGTTAAAATTATTTATTAGAGATGAATTTAAAAATATTAAAAACTCTTCTCCTGAAACAGAAATTTTTAAAGAATATAAATCTTTTACTTTAGGAAGGAAATTTTTAAGATTGAAAAGAACACTTAAACTTGATGAAGAGTTTAACTTGAAAACGTTCCGAAAAACATTTGCTACAAAATTAATTAGTAGTGGAGTAGATGGTTCAATTGTTGCTCATTTATTAGGTCATACATCCGTTAATACAACGAGTAAATATTATATTCGGAAGAATACAACTTCAATTAAAAATATTTTAGATGAAATAAAATAAGGTAGGAAATAGAAATAATTTTGTAAAAATTACTGACAGAATTACTGACAGAATACTAACAAAAAAATGTCCCTGTAACTATCATATATTACAGGGACTTACGCGGTCCCAACGGGATTCGAACCCGTGTTTTCACTGTGAAAGAGTGACGACCTAACCCCTAGTCGATGGGACCGAAATTGATACAAACTACAATTTAGCAAAAATTCCCCACCTTTTCAATCCCAAAAATTACTAAAATTTCAATTAATTTTTAAAAATCCGCTATAAAAGGAAACAGCCGGATTTCCTTCCTTCCGGGAGAAGAAAAAACGGCTGTACTGCATTGCGAGGTGAGTTTATATCGAAAGGTTTTATGTAATTATTAAATTAATTGAATCCGTTATTAACAGTTTCACAACCTTTTTAGAATTATAGCCCCCCGGCTTCAAATCATGAAACTATTAATAACAGGATAATGGTGAATCTTAGTTTTTTTGCTTCGTTTTTTTTAGTTTAGAAAATTATTTTATTATTTGGTAAATACCATTAATTTTGATTCTCTTTGACCTGTTCCCGTTTCCATTACATAATTATATACACCTGAGCTTAAATTCTCTCCGCTGAAACTTATCCTGTAATCACCTGCCTGCTTATAACCGCTTAAAAGCTCTTTTATAAATTTACCGTCAATTGTATATACATCAAGCTTTACGTCCATCGGCTTATCCAGTGTAAAAGATATTTCCGTGCTCGGATTAAATGGATTAGGATAATTCTGATTCAACTTAAAATCTTTAACTATTATCGAATTATTTGATACTGCTATTGTGAAAGAAGTATCTCTTCCCATATAAAAATTAACTGTTGCAGGTGAAGAGGTTATGTTGACATTCTGCGCATGATTTCTATATCCGAATCTTGTTGCAGTAATATTATAGCTGCCCGGTAAAATCGAATTAATTATATACTTTCCCTGGTTATCGGTAATTGCAAATCCTCTCCATTGATTTCCTGACCTGGCCGTGATAATAGCATTTCTGAGCTTGGCATTATGATTAGATGAATCCGCTGCTTCCCCTGTTACAGGTGTGCCGCCGGTTGTTTCATACATCAGTTCAGAACGGACATTGTATGTTCTCACCTGACCGGGTCCCGGAGGAATTACAATTTTAGTTGCTGAAGTCCATAATTGCCCCGATGGATAAAATGATATCATATAATCTTCTACCTTATCTCCCGGATAAGCTACAATGTAATATGCTCCGGGAGGAACGCCGGGAATAATATAATAACCATTCTGATTTACATCGGCAGAATCTACAGCCATAACATCAGAGCTTGGAGGATTCACTTTAAACAATTTTACATTTCCATGTGTAGCATTCGTATCACGTCCTGCAATATTGGAATATGTTATTCTCCCTACCAGCATATTATCATCGTCTTTGTGGCCGCCGTTGCCGCCGCACCATCTGTCTTCCTGAGCATTTACTGTATTAATCTTTATAAAGCTTAATATCATGAGAAACGCCATAACAAATATAACCGGATTTATAATTGTTAGTTTTTTCATTTATGTTTTAACTTTTTGTACTCTGAAATTGTATGAGAATTATCCCAATAAAAATTAAAAAGGTCTATAAAATTTTTTGCACTATCTTTGTTCTTTATGATTATATCAGAATTGTTATGACGCGGAATATCTTTATCCAAAATATTCATGTAAACAATTTCCCTGTCTATTACAGTTATGTTAGATAACTGAAGCTCGGAAACTTTTGCCTGCTCACCATAGCTTTCAAATTTTTCAATGTTATCTAATACCTGACTAAGATTTCCTTTGGATGAAACACCCTCTTTTTGAATCCTGTACTGCTCGCCAATTTCATATACTGATTTTATCACACCGCCTCTTTTCAGAAAGCTCTTTGCATTATCATCTAAATCATCCGATACGGCATGTTCAAGTCTTACCATAAAAAGAACTTCGGACTTTGCAAGTTTAAATAGTTCAATAAACTTCAGCCATCTGTATTTATTATGCCCTCTTATTAACTCAACATTAACTAATTTACTTTCATCTGACTCAGTGCTTTTATAAACTTTCAGTAATTCATTGGTTACATCTGTGATTGCGCTGATAGATTCCTTATGGGCTTTTATAAGTTCCTTTTCAATTTTATTTCCGATTATATCAGGCGGAATAATCTGAAACTGAGTAATAGAATTTGTTTCAATTTCGTTGCAATATCCTTTAGCAGTAAATTTTTTCAATGCATCATACACAGTGCTGCGCTTCACTTTGGTTTTTTCCGCAAGCTCCGATGCAGAAAGAACACCTGCTTTGATTAGCTCAAGCAATATCTTTGCTTCGTATTCTTTGAAGTTTAAACTTTCTAATTTTGATATTACTAAATTCATTTAATATTGCCGTCGCTATTCGACAACAATATTACGAATGAAATTTTAAATTTCAAGTAAAATTTTTTTCGCTTTTGATTCCCTTAATTATTTAGACGTATTTTTTTAGAATTCCATGCAGTCCTTTCACTAAATTTCTTTTTAAAATTAGTTATTTTAGACGATATTGAGGTTAAGTATCAATCAATACGCATTATCCTCATTTTACTCAGAAATATATTTTGAAATGACGGATTTTTGACGGATTTTCTGCGGCTCACTATTCCCGTTTACCTTTTTCTTCCCCTTTTATCGATTTGTAATATTCCTCAGCCTCTTTCAGATATGCTTCCCTTTTTTCGCCAACCAAAGTTCTTGTTCGTGTTCTTTTAAATATTTTCTGAATCTCAGGGTCTTCCTCTGATATATCCCGCGCTCCTTCCATCTTTTCGTAGATATCTAATTCATCAGGTTCTTCATAATCTATCTCGATTTCTTCGGGATTATTCTCTTCTGGCTGCACTTCCCTGAATGCCTCCATATCCGTAATCCATACCGGCGCCTCTTTTATCTCAGAATTTTCGTTATTCATTTTTTCTCTGTCAGCATTTTTTATAAGCCGCTGAAGCGGTTTCTCATTATACTCCATATGCAGCAGCTTTGTATATTTTGTAATTATAGTCAGTACTTCATCATATTTCATCCCTGTTTTTTTTAACTGCCAGGGGTTGTCCAGCATTTCATATAGAGTGTTTATATGGCGGGAAATAAACTCTATACGGCTGAGCCTTGTATTATTATTTTCATAAAGCAGTTCATCTACATGATCCTGCCGTGCTATCAGAATAAACTCGGCAAGCTCTTTATGCCACAGAGTTAAAGTAGTTCTGTGCACCCCTATTGCTTTAGCAATTTTGTACATCGGCATACCTTCTGCTTTCAGTTTTACAAATAACATTTTCACCTGCATGTTATGCATAATAGTATTTCCTTTCTGTTTAAATTTTAATCAAGCATAATGCTTTGATTATAAAGGATAGAATTTAACAAGAAAATAATTTTTATTGGAGTGAGTTGAACTTATTAGTACTAATAGGGAAAGTTTTTTAGAAATGTGTTGACAGAAATATTGAAGTATGAAGTATGAAGTATGAAGTATGAAGTATGAAGTATGATAACACTTCCCCCCTCCTTTAGAAGGAGAGCTTGTCCCGCCATAGGCGGGAGGGACTGAGGGGGCGGTATCAAAACGAAATTCGGAGGTGGCTGACGGAGGTGTTCGTTAAAACACCTCTCCTCCCGATAAATCGGGATACACCCCTCAAGGGGAGAATTATTATTTGTACTAACTGCTATATTGTAAGAGACCTCCCCCTTCCCCCTCCTTCGCAGGAGGGGGGAATCTCCTAGATTAAATAAGTATCGAAATTAATTTTTTACCCAAGCTTCCCCCTTCTTTAGAAGGAGAGCTTGCTGTGCCAAGCTTTAGCGTTGTCCCACCATAGGCGGGAGGGACTGAGGGGGCGGTATCAAAAAATAGTTACGGTTTATTAAAATAGACTTTAACTAACCCAAGCTTCCCCCTCCTTTAGAAGGAGGGGGACTGAGGGGGCGGTATCAAAAAATAATTACGGGTTTAATAAAATATAACTTCCCCGGGGTAGGCTAGGGGTCTCGTAAAATTGAATCCTAATTATATTGTACGAGACTCTTCCCCTTCCCCAGCTGAAAGGGCGGTTACAAAACAAAAAAGCCGTTCTGACAAATAAAATCAAAACGGCTTATTAAAATAATTATGAGAAAAATTCTACGCGTAGACCGGAGTGTTATCTATATATATTAAGTACTCGGCAATCTTATCGCCTTCCATTCGGAAAATGTTTACAAATTTTACAGTAACCTGTTTTTCATCTAATCTGGTATATAATACTTCTCCCTGCCATGTTATATAATCATCATTCTGCCATGCGTTAACAATTTTATGCTGCGAGCCTTTGATAGTTGTCCAGAAATATCTTACGGCATCTTCGATAGCTTTTCTTCCGATAACAGGTTCCATATTTCCAAAGCGGAAAGCGCCGTCTTCTTTAATGTAACTTGCAAAACCCTCCGGGTCCATTGCATCAATAGTAGTATGCAGGCCTTTCAGCCAGTCTTTTAAATTTTCCATTTATTTGATTAATTTGAGATGATACAAAATATTAAAATCCGTTTTCACTAAAAATTCCTTTTTCGGTGACAAATCTACCCGCAAAAAACTTTCGTATTGTATTTAGAAATCATTTAACCTGTTTCATTGTTATATTTTTTACAAAATTAATCCTTAACAAAAAACCATGAAGTTAATAAAAATATTTTCAATAACAATTTTATCTTTAATTGTTCTATACGGATGCTCAGTAAAATCTTCCGTAAAAGTTTCCAATAATACTGCATCTAAAAATATTTCCGACAGCACGGAATACAAAGGCGAGAAGCTTAGAAAATCCAATGAAGAATGGAAGGCACAGATGACTCCTGACCAGTACGAAGTAATGCGGGAAAAAGGAACTGAACGCGCATACACTGGCAAGTACTGGGATAACCACGAGAAAGGAATTTACAAATGTTCTGCCTGCGGACTTGAGCTCTTCACCTCTGATACAAAATTTGATTCAGGAACAGGATGGCCGAGCTTCTGGCAGCCAATTAACGAAACAAACGTTCTATGGATAAAAGATAATACTCACGGAATGGAAAGAGATGAAGTAGTCTGCGCAAGATGCGGCAGCCACTTAGGTCACGTATTCGATGACGGTCCCGCCCCGACAGGATTGAGGTATTGTATGAATTCGATTTGTTTGGACTTTGTGAAAGAGAAATAAAATTTTTGTTACCCATTTCGGGAGAGCGGTTCATAGATGAAAAAATTGCCACGACTTTTAAGTCGTGGACAAAATGTAAGAATTAAAGTATTTGGCTTTAGCCAAACCCATTATTTGCCCTGAGGGCACTGAAAGGGGTTGAATTTAGTAACCACGCCTTTCCTGCTTCCCAATCCGCCGCGGCGGATTGGGAAGCTATATTAATATAACATTCCCAACGAGGACGTTGGGAATTAGAATATCTGGACTTCAATTTAAATACAACAATCTACAACATCTTTTTCAAAAACTTCCCTGTATAACTTCTCGCAACTTTTACAACTTCTTCCGGCGTTCCCATTGCAACAACTTCTCCGCCCTCGTCACCTGATTCCGGTCCTAAATCAATTATATAATCTGCGCATTTTATTACATCAAGGTTATGCTCAATTACCACAACTGAATTTCCCTTCTTAATAAGCTCATCAAATGCCTTCAATAACTTTGCAACATCATGGAAGTGTAATCCCGTCGTAGGCTCGTCAAATATAAATAAAGTGTTAACTCCTTTTTCCTGGAAGGTAAGATTGTATGCAAGCTTCACTCTCTGCGACTCCCCGCCTGAAAGCGTTGCGCCTGATTGACCTAGTCGTAAATAACCTAAACCAACATCATCAAGCACTTTTAATTTCTTTGAAACTTTCGGGTATGGTTTAAAAAATCCGATAGCTTCGTTCACAGTCATCTCAAGGACTTCACTTATATTCTTCTGAACGTTTCCGTTTCCCTTTAAATAAATATCAAGAGCTTCCTGCTTATATCTTTTTCCGCGGCAGACTTCACACTCAAGCACTATATCTGCCATGAACTGCATTTCAATTTTTATCTGCCCTGTACCTTCACACGTTTCACATCTTCCGCCCGGCACATTGAACGAAAAATATCCCGCCGAAAGATTTTTTCTCTCCGCTGTAATTGTCTTCGCAAATGTCTCTCTAATAACATCAAATGCTTTTATATATGTAACAGGATTGCTTCGTGATGTCTTTCCTATAGCTGACTGGTCAACCAGCTCAACTGCATCTATGTTTTCGGAGCCGTACAGATGGTCATGGTCGCCTATTTTTTCATTATAGCTGCCCTCAAGTTTTTTCTTCAGTCCGCCGTATAAAATATCGTTTATCAAAGTAGATTTTCCTGAGCCGCTCACTCCGGTAATAACAGTAAACATATTTAACGGAATAGCAGCGTTCACATCTTTCAGATTATTTTCACGCGCGCCTCTTATATCAATAAACTTTGTTTCTTTGTTAACCTGTTTTCTGTGCATCGGAGCGTTTATCTTCATTCTTCCGGATAAATATTTCCCGGTAAGAGAATTTTTATCTTTCAGAATCTTCTCATAATCTCCAATGAAAATTATCTCACCGCCGTTTTCTCCTGCCAATGGACCGACATCAACGATACAGTCAGCTTCTCTCATCATATCGGAATCATGCTCAACTACCAGAACAGTATTGCCTATATCGCGCAGCGACTTCATTATATTAATAAGCTTCTCGTTATCTCTCGGATGAAGTCCTATAGAAGGTTCGTCAAGAACATAAATAGAACCGACTAATGAAGAGCCAAGTGAAGTTGAAAGGTTTATTCTTTGCGATTCTCCGCCTGAAAGCGTATTCGACAATCTGTCCAACGTAAGATAAGTTAAGCCGACATCGTTTAAATATTTTAATCGTGAAGTAATCTCCTCCATAATTCTTTCGGAGATTTTTTTATCGTATTCATCAAGCTGCAGATCTCTGAAAAATTTATAGGCATCGCTTATCTTCATTTTTACAATATCGAAAATCGTTTTACCGCCTACTTTCACATATAGCGCTTCCGGTCTCAGTCGCGAGCCGCCGCATGTATTACAAATAGTAAAATTCCTGTAGCGATTTAATAAAATTCTGTAATGAATTTTATACGCCGCCTCTTTTTCAATCGTCTTAAAAAACTTATATATGCCGACGTAGTCACCGTACCCTTTAAACACTATATCTTTTTCTTCCTCAGTTAAAAGATAGAAAGGTTTATGTGTATCAAGTCCCGCTTTGTTCGCGACTCTCAGCAACTGAGTAAGATTAAACGAATGTTTTGGAGTTGAGAATGGCGCAATTGCTCCGCCGAAAATTGTAAGCTTCTTATTGGGAATCACGAGGTCCATATCTATATCCATCGTTCTTGAAAATCCCTGACATTTCTCACATGCTCCGTAAGGATTGTTAAACGAAAACAATCTCGGCTCAGGCTCAATAAATCTCATGCCGTCCTTCTCTAAAAATCTGTTGAACGGATAATCATCAAAATCATCTTCATGATAAATTCTTATCACAACATATCCTTCACTTTCTCTGAATGACGTTTCGATGGAATCATTCAGACGCGAGATTGATTCCACATCCCCTTCCGTAAATCTGAATCTGTCTATTAATATTTTTACTGTCTTATCTTTCTTGAATGCCTTATTGATTTGCTTCGTATCCATTTCATTCAGGTCGAAACTCTCGCCGTCTTCAAGGATTTTAAAATATCCTTTCGACTTCAGCGAGTCAATTAAAAGATTTGTGTCAATATCCTTCGTAATATGAATCTCATAGTAAACATAAATCCTTGTAGAATTTTTTTCTCCTACAATTCCTGAAACTTCTTTAATAATAGAATCAGTTGTATCTTTATATACAATTCTTCCGCTAACTGGTGAATAAATTTTACCCACACGTGCAAATAACAATCTGAGATAATCGTACACTTCAGTCGATGTGCCGACAGTTGAGCGCGCAGTCTTCGCTCCCGTTCTCTGTTCAATTGCCATCGAAGGCGCAAGTCCGGATATGTAATCAACATCAGGCTTATTCATTCTTTCAAGAAACTGCCTTGCATAGGATGATAAGCTTTCAACATATCTTCTCTGCCCTTCTGCATAAATTGTATCGAACACGAGCGAAGTTTTTCCTGAACCGCTCACTCCCGTAACAACAACAAGTTCATATTTAGGAATATCGATATCAACATTCTTAAGATTGTTAACCTTATTTCCTCTTATAATTATAAACTTCTTCGGATTAGGTAAATTATCGGGAACTTTATCGTTATTTTTTACAGCCTTAGAATTATTTTTGGTAGTTAATCTTTTTGCCATCTAAAATTGGTAAACATCTAATTTATAATTTTGCAGAACAAATTGCAGTGCCATAATTTATACAGGAAGTAGTTTGAATTATGAGTTATAAGAATTCCCATCAGCAATTCTTCCCCCTCCTTGCTTAGGAGGGGGATAGGGGGAGGTCAAAATTAAGGAGCAATTTTAATTTTATATTTCCTTTAACCCCTCCCTGACCCTCCTCTTAGTAAGGGGAGGGAATATTTCAAAGTTTATTTTTTTTCAAACTCATTTACTGTAAATTAAAACCATGAAAAAGATATTAACGTTTTTATTACTTCTCTTAGTTTCAACAGCATATTCGCAGGAGCTTTATATTATGTCTCATCCTGCGGCGAATCTTGCAAAGGGCAGAGTTGAACTGAGAAACAATTTCATGGGCTATGATAACTTTCAGTATTTTCATAATAGTCTTGAACTCAACTACGGGCTGCTTGGTAACCTGACAGTTTACAATTCACTTTACTACACTACAAACAGCAACTACAAATTACTCGGAAACTACGATATCGCAACACGGTACAGATTTTATCAGAACGATAAAAAAAATTATCACTTGCGCGCAGCATGGCAGACCGGAATAAATATTCCTCTTAATCCCACCAAGGTTGAGAACGGAAACGGAACAGTTACATACGAACTTCATCCCGGACATACAGTGACATTTATCGATTACAGCAATTCAAACTCAAATGCATTTCAGGTAACAATTCCGGTTATTGATTTTCACAGTTCGGATAATCTTACCTACAGAAACGATTTAATCACAACACTACTCATTCATAAGTTTGCAGCAACGGGCGAGATGGGATGGAACATAAATATTCCGGAAAATGATTTTAAGTTTGGTAACTATTTCGACTGGACCCTTGCATTCGGCTATCTTGTTTTCCCGGGTGAATACTCGGGATATAACGATGTGAATATAAATCTTTATATGGAAAATAAGGCATATTATTTTTTCAAGAATAAATATAAAGGTGAACAGCTGTCAAACTCAGGAGGTTTCCGAATGGATACATATCTGGGTTTGCAGACAATTTTCCTCTCTTCAATAATGGCAGAGTTCTCTTATAAACTTCCGGTTCACTCGAACGAATATTCAGTCGATGTGCAGAATATAAAACGACCGAATGCATTTCTATTCAGCCTTAGATATTTATTTAAACTTTAAAAAATAAAATTATGAAGAAATTATTTCTAATTTTCTTTGTATTATTTTTTACAAATGCTTTTTCTCAAAACTGGACATTAAAGTTAGACGGAAGAAGTGTTTGGAGCTTAGCCCAGGATAGATTCGGTAATCTCTATGCCGGAGGACTAACATCTTCAAATTCAAGAATCTGGAAATCTAGCAATCAGGGAAATACATGGGATACTATTTTCATAGGGACAGGACAGACAATGTGGGGATTCGGATTCGATACTCTTGGCACTCCGGGCAACATGTACGTTGCAAATTTTTCTAACGGTCTCTTAAAATCAACTAACGGCGGACTGAATTTTACTGTAATGCCGACTTCCCTTTTCATGGGAAAAAATCCTCAAGGAGTGACTTGCAGCAAAGCTGGTAATATCTATGTAACAACTGCGACAGGATTTTTCAGAAGCACTAACGGAGGTGTTTCTTTCGATACTGCATTAACCGGTTACAACTGCTTACCGGTTTTGGTCGATAGAAGTAATCAGAATATTGTTTACGTAGGTGTTACATCTGCGGGCGGACAAGGGATAGGATTTTACCGTTCAACAGATGCGGGCGCAACCTTCGGTCCGAACTTAAATCCCGGCAAGAACGGATATAATTTTGTACAGAAATCCGACGGCACAATATATCAGGTTACAACTACGTCTCCCTATAATGTGGATAAATCTACTAACCAGGGATTGAACTGGACAACTCAGGGAAATGCGACGGGAGCAATGCGAAGTGTTGCAATAGGAATATTACCCGGATGGATTTTTGTCGGAGGTAACGGAGGAGTATTTTCCTCAACAAATGACGGAGCTACTTTTACTAATTATAATCTGACAGGAAGTGTTACTCCGATACTTAGCACCGGTTCAAGACTATTTGCCGGAGTATCGGGAACTGGCGCAGGATTATATTACCATGACTATCCTACTTCTGTTTCAAATAACTCATTATCTGTTACCGATGATTATCATTTATACCAAAATTACCCTAATCCGTTCAATCCAACTACAAAAATTGTTTATGAATTAAAGAGAGCTAACTTTATTTCATTAAAAATTTATGATGCATTAGGTAACGAACTTAAAGAAATTGATAATGGATTTAAAAATGCAGGTAAATATGGAATTAATTTCATCGGAGAGAATTTATCAAGCGGATTATACTTTGCAAGATTAAATGTTGACGGTAATACTTTGACAAGCAGATTAGTTCTTGTAAAATAATCTAATCATATATAAGATTTGCAGTAAGAAGTTTTACAAAAGCAGGAATGCGGAATTTACCGTGTTCCTGTTTTATTTTTTTATAGGAAAGTACCAGAATTTTTCTTGTCTCGGGAAGAAACTCAACAAGCTCCTTCACCTGAATTGCATATTTATGCTTTGCCTTATCCAGCCACTTCCTGAATAAAATTTTCAACAATGGAGAAAACACGAACAGCCAGAAGAGAATAAATAAAATTGCACGAAGAAATATTTGCAGTGACTTATCTTTCGGTATAAATTGAGGAAATATTTCAAACAAATAATTTAAAAATAATAACGAGATAATTGTAAGAATTAAAATCTTGAACGGTTTAATTCTCTTCTTCTTTTTAGGTATTGTCTGAGCATCAACTTCTTCATTCAGATCAATTTTAAAATTTGGATTTTCCTCTGAGTACTTCTCCATAGATTTAGGAATAGTTGAAACAAAAATACCAAGAACAATTCCTACTATAGCATAGATGGATAAATAGACTATTCCGATAGTTACTAAAATATTCACATCGTTCCAGTGAAGCTCCTCTGCCGCGCTTTTAAGAAAATCATTTACAGCTTTCCATAGAGCGCTACCGAAAATTAATGTAGCTGTAATAAATTTTTGAAGGCTTGTTTCAAGTAGTGAAAGAACAAAAACAAGAACGCATGAGATTTTAAAAAATCTTTTTGAGAGGAAAAATAAATATCCCGTGATTCCCTGAAATCCGACAGCTATATACGCCATCGGCGGAGTGTGAGGACTCAATGCAGCTTTCACCAATATTACCAGTATCATCGCTTTGAGTATATCTGTTCTCCCGTTGCCATAATAGCCAATCATACAAATACAAAAAACAGAAATTGAACAGAGTATTAATCCTTTAAATGGAATGCTGAGACCGTGAAGCAAACCTCCCAGAAAAGCTTCGCTGAATGCCCATAAGGCTGTAATGCGGTAAATAGCAGCAGGAGAAATTGTGCTCAGGATATTTTCTTTCAAATCGTTTCCAATATATTTATTTCGCTGTCAAGTTTTAATACAGAACTATCAGTTAATTTACCCGGTACGCAGTAAGTCCCGAATTTAATTTTATTATTAAAATTTCTATAAGTAGCCAGAGTTTTGAGAGGTTCCTTACCCATTATTCCCGTCTCTTGTTCAATAGTAGTAATATTGCATCTGCTGCATTGTTTGACCGAGTAAAAATCAGTACCGTTAAGATTAAATTTTTTCCAGGTGTCTTCTAAATGAGCCTCACCTCCCGTGAAAACTAAATTCGGTCGGAAGCGGTTCATCTTAAAATTATTTCCGGAAATAGTATTATAGTTATCAAGAGCGGACTGACCGATTATCAAAAAAGGAAAAGCATCGGCAAAACTTACAATATCATCGCCCACGGCAAAATCTTTATCAGCTTCTCTTCGTGAAGTATCGGGCATGTACATCAGCTTGCAATCATATCCTGTAATATCTGAAAACCATTTGTCTATTTCAGCAGAGTAATGTATTGCTTCGCAAGTATCTTCCCAAATAGTAACATCAGCCTTCTCACCTGTTTCAATTCCGAAAGGAATATTTACCGATGAAGACTGATTCAGATTTGTAATTTTAAATCCGTTGTTATCAAATGCAGGGCGAAAAAGACAAAGGGTATTAATTTCGCGCTGTGAAATAAAAATATTATCTTCACGTCCGACAAGGACCCAGCATCTGTCATACTGTAATCCCCTTCTTTCAACTTTGGATTCGTTGAGAGAAATTCCCCCAAGTGATTTTACAGGGTAAATATTTATTTCAGATAAAATATATTTATCCATCAGACAAGCTCATTCTTGATTTTAATCACCTCTGCCGCAACACTGACTGCAATTTCTTCGGGAGTTGCGCTGCCGATATCTATTCCAATCGGAGCTTTTATTCTTTTCAGTAAAGCTCTATCTATTCCTTCCTTCACACATTCATTAAATATTTTTTTAATCTTTCTCTGAGTGCCCATCAATCCTATATATCGTGATTTTTTATTTACAATCTGTTTTATAGATTCTTTATCTGAAATATAACCCGATGTAACAACAAAATTGTAAGAGTAATTGGAATCATTTACATGCCTGCCTGACCTATTGTATGGCAGATTCACTTTTTCATTCGCGTAAAAATTATTTTCCAGAAATGGAAAATTCTGCCTGTCATCAAAAACCGTTATATGGAAATCCAGTCCGTACAAAATTTTACTAAGTTCAAACCCCACATGACCCGCACCGAATATATGCGCAAAATATTTATATCCTGCCTTCTCATAATATTCCCACTCATTATCTTTTTCCGATATTTCAAAAAAATAATTTTCATTAAAGTCAGGCTTTTTTAAGATCTGAATCTTTCCTTTTTTAAATTTAAGATAATTGTTGGAAGGCTTGTAGTACGCTTTCTGAATCTTGGCTATGAGTGATAAATCCTTTTCTTTGAAAGTATGAAGATAAATAGTTTCAGAGCCTGAGCATATCAAACCTGACTTTTCAAATTCGGTATTAGTTTTGTGATGAAGAGTCTTTAGTTCAAAGATTGATTTCCCTTTTAAAAAATTGGATGCACAGTACTCAACAAAATTTTTCTCCATCACTCCGCCGCCTATGGAACCGTAAGCTTTCCCAGAGGAAGATACAGCCATTTTAAATCCTTGTTTGCCCGGTGAGCCCTTCTGATGTGATAATACTGAAGCAAGCACAACATTATTTTTTGCTTCAAGTTCAGTTTGCACAAACTGCCAAAGAATTGTTTCTTTCATTTTATTTCACCGTTTCTTTCTCCGCCAGCAAGTCAGCATAGGCTTCCTTCAGCGAAGAAATTTTTTCGTCAATGTTTTCATTTGAATATAAATTCATTAGTACTTTTTCCGCAGTGTAAGGTGAAGAAATTTTAAATGATGCGCCCGGTCTGAACGCCTTTACCGCATTCATGATTGCAAAGTAACCACCGATACCGTACATCAACGGCGGCTCACCTATTGCTTTCGTACCCATAATACCTATGGGATTCGTAAGTCCGAGAAAACGCACATCCATATCTTCGGGAGCGAAATGTATATCCGGCACTTTGTATGTTGAAAGCAAATCAGAAAGCAATCTGCCATCTTTTCCATAAATAACTTCTTCTAGTGTCATCCATCCAAGTCCCTGTATAATCGCGCCTTCTGCCTGACCTAAGTCAACAACTTCATTCAGGCTGTCACCAAAATCATGCATGCATTTCACTGTATTGAACTGATACGTTCCTTTTAAACAATCAACAGTTACTTCTATATATGCTGTTCCATACACATGATAGAAAAACGCATCACCTTTATTCGAAACTCTGTCGAAGAATATATTCGGAGTTGCATAAAATGCCTGCTGCTGAAGACTTATTCTTTTATTGTAAGTCTTCATTACCAGATCCGTCCAGTTTAATTCTGTCGGATTTCCCTTGTGACAGACAACTTCATCTTTAATTGAAAGCTCATACAAAGGTAATTTTAATTCCGCTGCTGCAGAGCGAAGCAATCTGTCTTTTAACATACTACTTGCAATTTTTGCAGCGTGACCGTTTAAGTCAGCGCCCGAGCTTGCCGCCGTTGGTGACGTGTTCGCATTGCGCGATGTGTTAGTCGGTTCAGTTTTTATTTTATCATGAGAAATTCCAAGCACTCTTGAGATAACTTCTTTTATTTTTGCATTCACTCCCTGCCCCATTTCAACTGCTGCAGTTGTGAACGTAACGCTTCCGTCAGTATAAATATTTATAAGAGCGCTTGCCTGATTCATCAAAGTATTTGTGAATGAAATACCAAAGCAAATCGGCATAAAGGCATAGCCTTTTTTCATTAAATCATTTTCAGAATTAAATTTTTCTATAACATCAATCCTGTCATAAACCTTGAACGCCTCTTCCATTTTCTCCCATGAAATCTTTGCCCTGCAATGCTTTGTCTTTTGGCCAAAGTGAAACTCATCACCTTCACTTAACAGATTTTTTTTCTGAATTTCATATGCAGGAATTCCCATAACTTCCGATGCTTTGAATATTGCAGATTCAATTACGAATTTTCCCTGTGGTCCCCCGAAACCTCTGAATGCTGTATTCGACGGCAGATTTGTTTTACACATCACACCTGTAACTTTAACGTTGGGAATATGGTAAGCATTTGCTGCATGGAATAATGTTCTATCCAATACAGCGGGAGATAAATCTGCTGATGCGCCTGAGTTCTGATAATAAGTTGCTTCAAGAGCAATTATAGTTCCGTCTGCCTTTAGTCCTAATTTATAATCTGATGAATAGGGATGGCGTTTTCCTGTCATGCGCATATCATCATGTCTCGGTAAAATTAATTTTACAGGTTTTTTTAATTTGAAAGCTGCAAGAGCTGCCATCGCTCCCCATGGAGAAGCCTGGTCCTCTTTTCCTCCGAAGCCGCCACCTAATCTAAGCACTTCGACTTCAATTTTATTCATCGGTATTCCTAAAACTTTCGATGCAACACGCTGCACAGCAGTCGGTCCCTGAGTAGATGAAACAATTTTGATTGCGCCGCCTTCAACGGGATAAGCAAACGCTCCCTGTGTTTCAAGATATAAATGTTCCTGTCCGCCTGAGTCACAATCGCCTTCAATTATAAAATCACACTGTGCCCATGCTTCATCAACATTGCCGCCTTCAAAAACTCTTGGCGGAGCAATTAATTTATTTTTTGCAAATGCATCTCTCGGGTCAATTATAACTTCGTGCTGTTCAATTTCAATTTTTATTTTTCTTGATGCTTCCCTTGCAATGAATTCACTTTCTGCAACAACTATTGCAACAGGCATCTGCATAAAATGTACTTCGTGAGCTGCAAGTAATTCTTCATCCTGTATAATTCCGCCAATCTGATTTTCACCGGGAATATCTATGTAAGTTAAAATATCTTTTACGCCTTTTATAGCAAGTGCTTCAGTTAAGTCAAGTTTAATAATTTTTCCGTGTGCGCTTGGCGAGCCGTACACCGTAGCATATAATGTACCTGTCGGCACATTCAAATCATCTATGAATTGTGATTCGCCCCTTACGTGATTTATTATATCGTAATTTTTCATAAGTAAATTTTAATCTATAACTGTATCTTTAATAGAAATTATTTCAGGAAAAAGTTTTATGAAGTGAGAGTATATCAATCGCTTACATAAAAGTTTTTTATACTCTGCTGCCCCTCTTGCATCAGATATAGGAGCAATCTCAGTCTGTGCAACTTCGCCTGCTTCTTTAATTACTTCAGGTGATAAAACTTTGTTGAGTAAAAATTCTCTGGTCTTTCTTAAATATAGTGGTATAGCAGAAACTCCCCCCGCTGAAATATGCACATCATTGATTATATCTCCGTTCATTTCAATAAGCATTGTTGAATTCACACTTGCAATATCGAGATAAGTCCTCTTGGATACTTTTTCAAAATTAAAGTAGTAATGATTTTCAGGAATTTTGAAATAAAGATACTTCATATATTCATCACCATTACGCGCAGTTTTTTTATAGGATACATAATAATCTTTCATGGGGATTTCACGCTGATTATCATTCTGGTCAGCGAGCACGATAGTCGAATTTAATCCTAAGAAGAAAGAAGTCATATCTCCGATAGGAGAAGCGTTGTTTAAGTTTCCTCCAATGGTAGCGCTATTTCTTATAGGAAGTGAGCCAAATAATTCTATAAAATTAAAAAGCGACGGGAAATACTTTAACATTATTTTTGAATTCAGTACTTCATTAACTGTAGAAGTACTTCCTATAAAAATGTGACCGTTTTCTTCTCTTATAAATTTTATTTCAGGGTTATCGTATAAAAATCTTACTGTAGATTTCATCATAACGTCCGGTATTTGAACGAATAAATCAGAGCCTCCTGATACAAAATATGATGAAGTTCCTTTTGCTTCTCTGTGAAAATCTGCCTTCTCTATTTTTGCAAGCCTTTCTTTTACTGTAACAAAATAATCAGGTACAAAGCCGTAATCTGTTAAAACTTCAAGTTTGCTTCCATCATGACCGGTAAGTTTATTAAACTTTGAAGTTATGCTTTGCGCTGCGCGAATGATTGAATTATGTCCTGTGCATCTGCAAATATTTCCGTCCATTGAATATAGTGCTTCGGTCGCATCAAGATTATCTGATGAAAGTAAATATCCTGTGAGTGAAATTATAAATCCCGGAGTGCAGAAGCCGCATTGAGATGCGCCTTTATCGACAAATGCCTGCTGTATAGGTGTTAGCTCTTTGCCGGGCTGATTAATTCCTTCTATAGTCACCACATGTTTCCCGTGAACATTTCCCAATGGAAAGAGACATGAGTTAATTGATTTATAAACGACTTCATTGTCTTTGAGTTCACCGATTAAAACTGTGCATGCACCGCAGTCGCCTTCTTTGCAGCCCTCTTTGGTTCCTGTAAGCTGATTGTCACGAATGAAATCCAGAATAACTGCAGCGGGATTTACATCGGCTTCGATAAGCTCGTTGTTTAATATAAATTTTATGTGTCTATGCATGCTGAAAAATACTAAAGATTACAGAGGATATAAAGTTCATAATGATTATAGTAAAAATATTTGGTAAATTGAAGAACTTTATTCTATATAAACAAAAATATCAAAATGATAATCGGAGTAGCGGGACCTTATTCAGCACCCACAGATGAGCAGAGACAAAAAAATCTTGATGCAATGAATGAAGCGGCGGCAAGAGTTTTGGAGAAAGGACATATTCCAATTATAGGAATGAATGCAGCGCTGCCTATTGTATCTATTGCAAACATTGAAGATAAATATAAAGCGACGATGGACATTTCATTAGCAGTGATTGATAAGTGCGATGCGATTTTAATGATAGGTGAAAGTCACGGTGCGAATAAGGAAAGGGATTTGGTGAAGGCAAAAGGTTTGCCGGTGTATTATTCTGTTGAAGAAATTCCTGATTGATACCGCCCCCTCAATCCCCCTCCTTGTAAAGGAGGGGGAAGCAGAGATTTAATGGACTCTTGCTACTTCTACTTGCTACTTGCTACTTCTACTTGCTACTTGCTTTCTACTACCTACTTTCTACTTTTGCAGCTTCTCAAGCATTCTCCTTGCATTTTCATTCTGCGGGCGCATCTCAAGGACTTTTTTGTAATTTGCTATAGCAAGTTCGTTGTTGCCTGCATTCATGTATGCTTCTCCAAGACTGTCATAAACATTTGGGACATCGGGGAATAATTTTGCATTCAGTTTAAAAACTTCCAATGCTAAATCATTTTCACCGGCTTGCACCAGTTCATAACCGAATTTATTCAGGTGCATATCATTGTACATAAAATCATTTTGCTGAAGAATATTTTTCAAATCCTTTTCAAGACCTTCAATGCCGTTATCCTCTAATGTTTTATATAACGTCATCCCTAATGGCAGTTTCGGTTCAGTGTATTTTTCATTCTTTAATATCTTACGGAATCTTTCTTCCACTTCTTCGGCAACTCTGCCAAAGTTTGAGAGCACAATCAATGTATATCCGCTTTTGTATTGGGCAAATATTGAGTTCCATGTGGGAGTTCCGCCCGCAACAATTTCACCGTTTGAAGGATGAGCTTTTCTCATATAAGCATCAAACTTCAACATATCTTCTGCGTTTGTGAAAATCCCGCCCGCAGGTGAAGGAGAAATTTCCATCGGCATGCTTCTTTTTTTATTGGCAAAATTTATTTCACTTCCCATTGCTGAGTTTGGAATCATATCATCCATCTGCCTGTAATAAGAATTTTTCATTCCAAGAGGTTCAAAGAATCTTTCTTTAAGATTATCTGCATACGATTTTCCCGAAGCTTTTTCTATTACTCCGCCTAAAACGGCATAACCTGAATTTGAATACTCAGTATTTGTGCCGGGTTCAAACAACAGAGGTTCATTTTTTATAAGCTGGAGGTAATCATTAATAGTCCGGAAGTTTTCTGCATGCTGTCTGTAATTCGGGTCCCTGAGATAATCGCCCAACCCTGCTTTCATTTCAAGGAGCATTTGAATTGTAATCTTGTTCCCTATTGCATCAGGAAAGATTGAAACATATTTACTAAGCGGATCACTGAAACTAAGCTTGCCTTCTTTCTCTAACTGATTTACAATTTCACGTGTAAAAGTCTTCGTGATAGATGCTATAAAAAATATTGTCTGTTTATTATTAGCAGTTTGCTTACTCCAGTCAGCGTAACCGTATGATTTATGGAATACAACGTTGCCGTCCTTTGCAAGCATAACTACTCCTGAAAACAACTGCTGTTTATCATAAGCATTCATTAGCTCTCCGAGCTTATCGGAATACTCATCAGCAAATGAATTTTTTAAAAGAAAAACTGTAACTAAGAGAACGAGAAAATATTTTAGTCTTATCATAGAGTACTATATATAATTATTAGATTTTTAGTTATCAATATGACGTTAGAATTTAAAATAAGTCGCACACCCTCATAAATTGATTCTGAAATTCGGATTAATTAATTTTATTTTTCTTTACAACTCCCCCTCGCAAAACTTCAAAGGAGATATATTATGAAATTTGAATGCAAACACCTTAGCTATTCCTGTGCCGATATAAAAGCTATGAAAGAATTTTATGCAGATAAGCTGGGACTTGAATTGCTGGATAACGGTGAACATTTTTTTGCCGTAAGAGCGGGAGACGTGCGCTTTTCATTTTTTGCAGGCGGAAAGAAATATCCAATTGCAGATGATTCTGCAGGAATGGGAATAATATTGAAAGCAGATAATGTGAACGATGCCAGAGAATTTGTTCTCAGCAAAAATATAACTCTGTTAAATGATATTGTCGAAGCGCCAAATTTTATGAAGTTTTTTACACTGGAAGATCCTGACGGAAATATAGTTCATATCGGCGAGTATCTTGCAGACCCTTTTCTAAAGAAAGTTTAAAAAATCAATATGAGTCTAAAAGAAGATACCTGCCCTAAATGCAGTTCAACTGAAATTTATACAAATAATAAATGTAATCCACGCGGTGAAAGAGGGCAGATTGTTATCAGCGGGTGGAAATGGATGTGGATTGATTTGTATATATGTATGCAATGCGGTTTTTTTGAAGAGTATGTAAATGAAAAGGATTTTGATGAAAAAGCAAAAGCTAAAATAAAAGAAATCTGGAAGCGAGTCTGACAAAATTGTTTTACATGGTCTGCTTTTTGAAATAATATAAGATATGAAACTAAAAAAGCTTTAAAATGAAAGAAAATTTCACTAATTTACTGACATTTTTGACTTAAAGTTTCAAAAATTATGACAACATTGGCATAATTTAATTATATTTTCATAAGAGAAGGAGACCTCAGAAATGAAAAAATTATTTTTCCTCGCGATTTTTATAGTGACAATTTCAGCAAATTTATCTAAGGCACAAAGCAACAGCGGCTTTGGTCTTGGTATTATTGTCGGCGAGCCGACAGGTGTTTCATTTAAAGGATGGCTTGATTCAAAGAGCGCAGTTGATGGAGCATTGGCATGGTCATTTTTAAATAACGGTTCATTTCATGTACACGTTGATTATCTTAGACACGTTAATATAGAAAGCACTCCTTCAGGAGAATTTAACTTTCATTACGGTATCGGCGGTAGACTGAAAGCAAAAACAAATGATAATGGAAACTCAAACGATGCAAGATTCGGAGCAAGAATTCCTTTAGGATTGGATTACAATTTTTCCTCAGAGCCTATAGAACTGTTTCTTGAAGTCGCTCCTGTTTTGGATTTTAGTCCAAAGACAGATGCCTCATTTAACGGAGCATTAGGCGTGAGATTTTATTTTCACTAATATAAAATTTAATGAATTCAAAAGTACAGTTATTAAAATGGATGCTTGAAGATGTAAGGGCTGAAACATTAAAAGGTATTGAAGGACTTAACAAAGAACAATTCTTCAAAGCGCCGCTTGAGGGAGAGTTCCCAATCGGCGCTTTTCTTATGCACTTTGGCGAAGTGGATACATTCTGGTACTCGCAGCTTACCGGAGAGCAAATGCCGGATGAACTCAGGAAACGGGTTTATGAAAACTGCTGGTTCGATTGTCCCGCAGAGGAATTTAATCCGCCGAAAGAAGCTCCCGAAGTAAATGAATATCTGGATGCAATTTCCGAAACGAGAAAAATTCTTTTTGAATACATGGATAAAATGAATGACAAAGATTTAGATATTTTTGTGAGACTAAAAAAGAACGGAGAGCCGATGACTAAAAAATGGATAATTTATCATTTAATAGAGCATGAAGCCCATCACAGAGGACAAATGTTTATGCTTATCAGAAAAGGAAAACTGCGGGAGTAACTGATTTCTTCAATTTAATTTATACCCTTCCCATTATACATATCATAGATATTTTTATTATCGCTGTATCATATTCTTTAATAGGATAAATTATCTTAACAAAGGTAATTCTACAACCATGAAAAAAATAAAAGCGCTGTTCACAGATATAGGCGGAGTAATACTTACAAACGGATGGGACCACATCTGCAGAGAGAAGGCGATTGTGAAATTCAAACTTGAACCTGATAAAGAAGAAATTAATGAAAGGCATCATCTCACATATGATACTTTTGAGCTTGGCAAAATTGATTTAACAACTTATCTGAAAAGAACAGTATTCTATCAGAAAAGAA
Source organism: Bacteroidota bacterium (assembly GCA_018266835.1). Lineage (NCBI taxonomy): Bacteria > Pseudomonadati > Bacteroidota > Bacteroidota bacterium. Next base: position 44,065 of record JAFDZP010000002.1, read on the forward strand.
ATTTCACCCAGAAGGAATTCAAGGATTTTATGTTTTTGCTTTCAACTCCTTTTCCCGATATGATAAATTTAATAAGGGAAGTTAAATCTAAAAATAATCTGCGGACGCTGGTAATCAGTAACGAATCAAAAGAGCTTAACAATTACCGTATAAAAAAATTCAGGCTGAAGGAAATAATTGACGGTTTCATTTCATCAAGTTATGTAAATATGAGAAAACCTGACGAAGGGATTTTCAGAATGGCGCTTGATATTTCCCAGTACGAACCCGATGAAGTCGTTTATATGGATGACAGAATGATGTTTGTGGAAATAGCAAACTCACTGGGCATTAACGGAATTCAACATACAGATATTGAATCAACAAAACAAAAGCTGCAAAGCTTTGGACTTAAAATTTAAAATACAATTATAATTAATCTATAATCAATCATATGTCACAAGAAAATAAACAGGACAATATTAATAACAATAATATAGATACACTTTGCATTAATACAATCAGAACTTTATCAATGGATGCAGTTCAGAAAGCAAACTCGGGACATCCCGGTATGCCAATGGGAGCAGCGCCTATGGCTCATGTACTTTGGGGCGGAACGATGAATTACAATCCCGATGATACTCAATGGCTCAACCGCGACAGGTTCGTGCTTTCTGCAGGACATGGATGTATGCTTCAGTACAGCATATTGCATCTTGCAGGATATAAAATTACAATGGAAGATCTGAAGAACTTCCGCCAGCTACATAGCATTACTCCGGGACATCCTGAGTACGGTTTAACTCCCGGCATAGAAACTACAACGGGTCCGTTGGGACAAGGATTTGCAACAGGAGTCGGTATGGCAGTCGGGCAGAAATATCTTGCAGCGAAATACAATAAACCGGGTTTCGATATTTTCAATTACAGAATATTCGGTATCTGCAGCGACGGTGATTTGATGGAAGGAATTTCAGCAGAGTCCGCTTCGTTTGCGGGACATCTGAAGCTCGGCAACATAATTTATTTTTACGATGATAATCACATCTCAATTGAAGGTGATACATCGATTACTTTTACAGACGATACTGCAAAAAGATTTGAATCATACGGCTGGCAGGTTTTAGTTGTAGATGATGTAAATGATATTGATGCATTGAACAATGCTTTGGAAAGCGCAATCAAAGAAACTGAGAAGCCATCCTTAATAAAAGTAAGAACTCATATTGCATACGGAAGTCCGAATAAACATGATACAGCAGGTGCGCACGGCTCCCCTCTGGGTGAAGATGAAGTAAAACTTACAAAAGAAGCTTTGGGATTCGACCCGGACAAATCATTCTTTGTCCCTAGTGGAGTTTATGAGTTTTATAAAAAGGCAGTTGATAAAAATGTTGAGACTTATAACGAATGGAATAAAAAATATTCAGAGTATAAGAGCAAATTCCCTGAACTTGCAGCTGAGTTTGAAAACGCAAAAAATAATAAATTAAACTTTGACTGGGAAAAAGTTCTGCCTGTTTGGGAAGCTGATGAAAAAGGTGTTGAAACAAGAAAAGCATCGGGTAAAGTTATCAATGCGCTTGCTAAAAATATTCCACTGATGATTGGCGGCTCGGCAGATCTATCTCCTTCCAATGATACGGAGATAAAAGATGCAGGTTCGTTCTCTTACGATAATTACATAGGTAGAAATTTTCACTTTGGAGTAAGAGAACATTCCATGGGCGCAGAGCTTAACGGAATGAACTTAACTCCCGGCATAATTGCTTACGGAGCAACGTTCCTTATCTTCTCTGACTACATGAAGCCTGCAATAAGACTTGCAGCTATTATGAAGTTAAGAACAATTTTTATTTATACTCATGACAGCGTGGGACTTGGAGAAGACGGCACAACTCATCAGCCTATTGAGCAGTTAATCGGATTAAGAGCAATCCCGAATTTAACAGTCATCCGCCCTGCAGATGCAAATGAAACTGCATACGCATGGCAGGCTGCAATTGAATGTTCCGAAGGTCCTACTGCATTAGCACTTACAAGACAGAAAGTACCTGTATTCGATAGAACTAAATTTGCTTCAGCTGAAGGGTTGCTGAAAGGCGCATATGTATTATCAGATTCTGAAGGAACGCCTGATGTAATTTTTATAGCAACAGGTTCTGAAGTTCAGCTTGCCGTAAAAGCATCTGAAAGTCTCGCCAAAGAAAATATAAAGTCACGTGTTGTAAGCATGCCGTCATGGGAATTATTTGAGAAGCAGTCAGATGAATATAAGAACTCAGTGCTTCCTAAAGATATAAAGAAAAGAGTTGTCATAGAAGCTGCATCACCGTTCGGATGGTGTAAGTATTCAGGAGATGAAGGAGTTATAATCGGAATAGACAGATTCGGAGAGTCCGCTCCCGCTGAACAGATATTCAAAGAGTTCGGATTTACGGTAGATAATGTGGTAAATCAGGCGAAAAAAATATTAGGTAAATAATGCCACAGTCGTTAATTTTTCAACGTTACGAAGCCGGTGCTTCGTAACGAGCCGAGATGATTATAATGTCAATATCACTAAGTTTGTATGTATATTAATTCTATAATTCACTATTTTACGGAAAAAATTAACCTAATATAATATGAAAATTCAAATTGACTTTCACGGAGAAATGGGAATAGTGAAAACCTTAAACATGGATAATGCGATTCCGTTACCTGATATAAATGATACAGTAGAAATAAACATGGAAGAATTTGTAGTTGAAGACAGGAACTTTGTGTTTTCCGATGACAGCGTTCTTGTTGAAATTTTTCTTACAAAGGAATTTGAAGATGAAGAAGAGTTTGATGAAGAAGAGTATAATAATAACTAAGAAGCTTTGAATGTAAGTCTGAATGTTGAACCTTTATTCGGTTCGGATTCAAACGTAACTTCACCACCCAAAATATCCGTAAGTTTTTTTACGATTGATAAACCAAGACCGGTTGAATGCTCTCCTCCGGTCGGTTTGGCGCTAAGCCGCGCAAATTTATGGAATACACTTTTTTTATCTTCGTCTGTAAATCCAAGTCCTTCATCTTTAATTTCAATTACCGCACTTTCATTTTCCTTAAAACATTTTACATGAACTGTTTTACCGTTTGGTGAATACTTTATAGCATTCGAAAGGAGATTTTCAATTATTTCAGTCAGTGAGCTTCCGTCGGTTGTTAACAGCACTTTATCCTCACCGCTCTCAAAATTTATTTTTATCTCTTTTTGAGAGGCAGCAGTTGTAAAATCTTCAATGATTTTTTTAAGCAGCAATTTTATATCAAACTCCTCATAATGCAGGTTCAGTCTTCCTTCTTCAATTGCATTTATATCCAGCATGTTTTTAATAATAAGCTGCATGCGCTCTGCAGTCAGCTCAATTTTACCTATACGTTTTAAGACATCTTCTTTGGAAAACTTATCTATATTTCTTCTGATGGTCGAAGTGTTCAGAATAATACCTGTCAACGGATTTTTTAAATCGTGCGCAGCTATGCCGAGGAACTCGTTCTTTTCCATATTCAACTCTGCAAGCTCTATGTTCTTTAATCTGTAAATTTCTGTTTCTTTCTTTTGCTTATCTACTTCATAAAGTACCTGGAGATTTTTTATTTTCTTATCCGATTCCTCACTGAATACTTCTTTCCAGTATTTATAATGAAGTTTAAATTGCTCCAGCGCCTTATCAAATTCTCCTATCTGCTCAAATAATTCAGAATAAACTGTATGGCACACCGATAAATGATTATATAACTTTAAAGATTCTCCGATTGCTATTGAGTTTTCAATAAAAGTTTTTGCTCTTGAAGGCTTATTGAGTTTTTTGTAAAGCTTGCCCAGCTCAAGGCTTGCTTCAGCTTCACCGGTTTTATCACCTATAGTCTGCCGCATAGAAATACTTTCAGTCAAACAATCAATAGCTTTATCATTTATATCCATATCATTGTAAGTGCTTCCCAGGTTTCCCAGACTAAGCGCCTCACCGTATCTGTCACCAATTTGTCTTTGTAATTCTAAAGCTTTCAAATCTATTTCAATACTCTCTTCATACCTGCCCTGATCATGATATATATTTGCAATGTTGTTGAGCGATGTGGAATATAAATGTTTATGATTTACCTTTCCCGCAATCTCCATTGTATTATTAAAAAGCTCTAATGCCTTATCATATTCATTTAATCTGAAATGCAATGCCCCCATATTATTATATACCATTCCCATAGCATATTCATCATTAAGTTCCTGAAAAATTGTAAGTGCCTTCTGGTAATATTCCACTGCAGAAGGATTATCTCCCAGGGATAAATATATGTTAGCATAATTATTATAATTATGGGCTACGCCGTTAAGCTGATTATGTTTGCTTCTTAATTCCAGACTCTTTGAATTATGCTCTAATGCTTTATCAAATTCTCCTTCGAAATAATACGTCTGCCCGATAATGTTTTCAGCTGCTGCTATTCCCAGCTCATCATTAATTTTCTCATAATGCTTAACAGATTCCACAAGAGAATATCTTGCAGAGACATAATTTGACATTTTATATGTTGCATAACCTTTATGAAAATGTCCGCAAGCCATACCTTTATCATAATTAATTTCTTTAGAAAGATTTATAATCTCTTCGGCTTTTATTAACGTAGTTTGGTTAGCAGCATCTTTTAATGCCAATATCTGGGAGACGAGACTATCTATTTTTTCTTTTTTTAGAGAAGACAAGTGAATCAATAAATTATATAGCCTCACTCAAAAATTGGAACCGAGGCAAAAAATATTACAATATAATTACTTTGTTAACTTTACTATGTGGTACAAATCAGCAGTATTCTCAGTTTGCTTAATGTTTTACTACAAGTTTTTGGAAATAGTAAAATGGAAAGAACTTCCTTTGTTTTGTTCACTCTCAACCCAAATTTTTCCATTATGCGCCCGTATAAATTCACTGCAAAGGAGAAGTCCCAATCCGGTTCCTTTTTCGCCTGAAGTGCCTTCAGAACTTTCTCTCGTTTCCCAGTTAAAGAGACGCTGAACTTGAGTTGGCTTCATTCCAATTCCTGTATCTGAAACTGTAACCTGAACAAAATTGGTATCATTAATTGAGTTTACGATTATCTTTCCGTCTCTTGTAAATTTATTTGCATTAACTATAAGATTTCTCATTATAACGCTTAGCATATTACTATCGGCTTTAAATACGGAATTTTCATCGCATAAATTTTCAAGAATATTATTTTTAGATTTTAAAAGAAGAGAGAATTCATTCCTTTTTCCTTCAATAAGATTGTAAAGATTAATATTGACTAAATCAGCCGCCATTTCCTTTTCAACTTGTGAAGTTCCCCAATGAAGAACTTCGTTAAGCATATTAAGCGCAGCGGTTGAATTTTTCTGAAGCTCCTTAAAAATTTCATCAATCATTTCCTGGTCGATTACTTTATCAATATACATCGAAATGACCTGCTGTACTATACCCAGAGGATTTCTTAAATCATGAGCTAAAATTGAAAGAATTTTTGTATTTATATCGTTGATTCTCCTAATCTCAGAGCTTTGAGAACGAAGAGTATTTAAAGTATCTGAAAGGGTATTATTCTTTAAATTCAACTGCTGATTCAGCTCGTTTAAAGCAGAGTTTTTTTCACTCAAAGCGTCAGATTCACGCTTCAGAAGAGCAAGCTTGTGCATTGCACTCAGGTATTTTTTCTTATCTTCAAAAAGCAGCTTTAGATTTTTTAACTGTTCATCCGATTGTAACAGAACGTTTTCATTGTAAAGCTTGTATTGCTCCAACGATTTGACATACTCTCCGGCTTCTTCAAATAATTCGGAATAGAAAAGATGGCATCCGGCAAGATGATTCGGAGTACTGGCCGTTTTTAACGCATTTTCAACGCATGTTCTTGCTTTTAAAGGTTCGTTCAATTTTTTATATAACATACCAAGATCAAGGCTCGCCAAAGATTCCCCTTTTTTATCTCCAATAGTATTACAAATCTTTATGCTTTCGTTGAAACACTCAATTGCCTTATCATTTAAATTCAGTTCGGTATATGTGCCTCCGAGTTTTCCAAGGCTATTCGCTTCTCCACGCTTATTATTTATTTCTCTTTGAATCTTTAATGCTTCTAAATTTATCTGAACGCACTGTTCATGTTTTTCCTGATGAGTATAAATAAGAGATATGTTATTAAGTGTCAGAGTGTAAAGAGTCATATTGTTAAGCCTCTCACACATTTCTTTTGAACAATTGTAAAGTTCCAATGCTTTATCATAATCACGAAGACGGTAATACATTGTTCCCATATTATTATACATCATTGCAATTGAAGATTCATAGTTCAACTCCTTAAAAATTGACAATGCTTTCTCACTGTTTTCAATTGTAGCAGGATAATCACCAAGCTCCATATAAGTAATAGCCCAGCCATTATAATTTAAAGCAATGCCTTCCTTGTCATTGTTTTTAAGGTGAAGGTCAAAGCTCAATGAATTAAATTCCAGAGCTTTATCAAACTCGCCTGTGTAATAATGGGTTGCTCCTATTATATAATAGCTTCGGGCAAGCCAGATTTCATCGTTAATTTTTTCAAAAATGGAGACTGCCCCGTGAAATAAGCTCCTTGCAGAAAAATAGTCTGAATTTTCACTAAGAGCATATCCTTTTAAAAAATAACCGGATGCGATGCCCTTTGCATATGATATACTTACTGAATGTTTAATTATTTCTTCGGCAATTTCAGATGTGTTTTGTGACGGCGCTTTTCGGTTAGCGTATGCCTGGCTTATTAAATCGTCAAGAGTTTTTATATTAATATCTATATCGGAAGACAACAATAGAGTTATTAAATTATATTACCCCTCTACTATGAGAGGGGCGAAAAATTATTTTATTAAAACCATTGATTTGAATTCAGAATATGAACCTGCCTGTAATCTGTAAAAATATGCGCCTGATGAAAGTTTGCTTGCATCAAATGAGACACTGTAGCTGCCTGATGTCTGATATAAATTTACAAGTGTAGAAACTTCCCTTCCGTTTACATCATAGACTTTCAGTGATACAAATTCACTCTGAGGTAAAGTGTAACTTATTTTTGTTTCAGGATTAAACGGATTCGGATAATTCTGTTTTAAACTATAAGAAGTTACTTCAGAAGTATTTGATGTAATTCCTACCGGCGGCATTACTCTGAATTTAATATATCCTGTCGGAGCAGTTAATGGTTTTGCAACTGTTCTTCCGCTGTTTGAAGTTGCCGATACATAATAATAAACTGTCTTCGGAGCAATCTGAGCAGGGATATTTGCAGTGAATGTATCTCCTGCTGACGGAGTCATTGGTATCTGACTGTACCCTGCAAGCGTATCTGTAGTCCAGTAAACTTTTGCAGATGCTACACCAGATTTCGTTTTGATGTAAGCTTTAACCTGCTGTACTCCTGTCAATGAATTGTCTCTTATTGCTGAGTGAGAAATAAACACAGGTTCATTAACACCTATTTCTTTTGTAATACAATGAATTGCGCCGAGTGATGTTATGATAGAATTGCAGTCTATTCCGTAAACTTTATAACCCGGCATTGACTGTCTGTAAATTCTCAATGCAGTGGTATCATATTGCTGTGCATATGTCGGGACAAGAACTGTTTTATTTATTATAAGTGAATTAGTATATGTTCTGTAATCTCCGCCGTTATTCGGATACTGTCCGTTTGGTCCGGGAGGAGCAGGGATTCTTACAACCTTATACGGCTTGCCATAGCATGTCTGATAGTTTGCAAGTATATATTGTAAGTTCAGTTCTATCTGCGGTCCATCAGCAACTCCTGCAGGATACTGACTTACTAAAAGCGTTTCTTCGTCAATCAATTTTATATGCATGTCAATATGATGTATCTGATCATAAGGAAGAGTTTCCATCATAACATACCTGTTAAGTCCTATGCCCATCCAGGTATTCATTATAGAATTTATCTGTGACTGATTTTTTACCGATACACCAAACGAATTGCCTGCGCCATTATCAGATAAAATTAGTTTTGATGAAAATCCCGTTCCGTTACCGTCGCACATAAAATTACCGCCTGTATGAACTAAATCATTCGGAGCAATCAGTGTTCTGTAAACAGGTACATTTAAAAATTGTCCTATGGTAACTGAGTTAGTATCGTCGCCTGGACGCGGTCTGTTGTAAATCCAGTCTATTAATTTCAAACTGTCTGCAACACCTGAGTAAGCTGCCCAGGGACCGTAGTCACGCGACCAGATTGTATTATTGCCTGTGGTATACCCGCGGATGAATCTTATATTTGTTAACGGAATTGATGCATTCGTCAAAGCAGTTTTGACTGTAACAGAATCTGTAGTGAGAATAAATACTAATCCTTCCTGGCATCCGTATCTTACAATTTCAGTTAAGATGGATGTGAACTGAGTCCATTTAATTACAAAACCCTGGCACTCTTCCCACTCTGCCATCGTTCTTAACGGAGTTGGTGGTGGATTGTTATCTCTTAAATTATTTGTTGGATAATGATAGGTTCTCAATAATGCCTGTTCATCTTCCGTCATATAATGAGGAAGACCTTGTGCGAACAAATTAACTGACGATATTATTGAAACTAATAATAGTAAAAAAGTTTTTTTCATTTAAGGTGAAGGGCAAATAAATTTGCTATGATTTAATAATGGTGATATAAATTATATAAAACCGATTTATAATGATATAAGATTTTTGTTGCTCACTATCTTAAATGTGGTTCTGATGTATTCATGTAATTCCCTACATAATCCATTACTGCATCTTCAACTTTAGTTATTTCTTTGATATAACCGGTGTTTCTAAGTTTATTCATATCTGCCTGTGTAAAATCCTGATACTTCCCTCTTAATATTTCAGGCATATCGAAATATTCTATATTCTCTTTCAGATTCATTGCTTTGAAGACAGGCTTAATCAATGAATTAAAGCTGCTTGCATTACCTGTTCCAACGTTGTAAATCCCGCTGTAAATTTTATTCTGCCAGAAATGAAGCGTCATATCAACTGCATCTTTTATATAGATGAAATCTCTTCTTTGTCCGCCGTCTTCGTATTTATCGGAATCCGATTTAAATAATCTTGCCTTGCCTGTTTCTTTTATCTGATCAAATGCTTTTGAAACCATGCTTCGCATATCACCTTTGTGATATTCGTTAGGGCCGTATACATTGAAATATTTCAGACCGACAACAGAATTCAAATAACCGTTTCGTTGTGCCCATAAATCAAATAAATGTTTTGAGTAGCCGTATTTATTCAGAGGTCTTAATTCTTTCAGTTTACTTTCATCATCTTTATATCCGAGTGAACCGTCGCCGTAAGTAGCAGCAGATGAAGCGTAAATAAAGCGGATATTATTAGCTACAGAAATTCCACAAAGATATTTTGTATACTCATAATTATTTATCAAAAGGTACCTCATGTCCTGCTCAGTAGTTGCGCTGCATGCGCCCATGTGAAAAATAGTATCTACTCTGTTTTGTTTAAGAAAGTCATCGTTCTGTGAAATGATATGTCCGAACTCTTCCTTATCTATCAAATCATAAAATTTGAGATTTAAAAGATTTTTAAACTTATCATCTTTTCCGAATTCATCTACTATGAAAATATCTTCAACGCCAAGCTGGTTTAATCTCCATACAAGAGCGCTGCCTATAAATCCCGCTCCGCCTGTAACAATTATCATAAAGTTATTCTTTAAATTTACTTATACAATTTCTAAAACTATTTTTTAATCTACTTCTTAAACTATTTTCCTTAGAGTTTTAAAAAGCTCTTTATTCTTTATGTGAAGATGAGCTGTTTTTAAAACCTCTTTCTGGTTTACCCAGTGGATTCTACCCACTGCATCTTCGAATGAAAGCCATTCAAATTCAGAATGCTCATCAGAAATCTTCACATCATCAGATTCCACTTCAGCTATAAAAACAGGAATGAGATTTATAGAGTCATCCATGTAATTATAAAAGTGATTTATGGACGGCGCAACAAATAATTCAGAAGGCTCCAATCCTGTTTCTTCCTTTACTTCCCTTCTTGCTGTCTCATATGCTTTTTCTCCGGCATCAATTTTAGCAGTTACAATCTGCCATATTCCGGGATGGACTTTTGAATCATCGCTTCTTTTTAAAACTAAGAACTTGGGGTCGAAAGTATGATTTTTAAAAACGATGCACTCAATAAATCTTGATAATATCTGTGACAATTTTAATCTGCTTTAATTATTTATAAAATTATTTTAATGGGCATCGAACCATGTATCGCCTACGCCGATTTCAACTTCAACCGGAACATTAAGCTTAATAGCATTCTTCATTTTATCTGCAACAATTTTTTTTACCGTATCCAGTTCATCTTTCTTAACTTCAAATACAAGTTCGTCATGCACCTGAAGCATCATGCGTGATTTCAATTTCTTCTTATCAAATTCATTCTGAATATTTATCATAGCTATCTTAATCATATCGGCAGCGGTACCCTGTATAGGCATATTTATAGCCGCTCTCTCATCCTCTGCGCGCGCAGTTGCATTCTGATTGTTGATTTGCTTTAAATATCTTCTTCTTCCTTTAAGAGTTTCCACATAGCCGTAAGTTCTTGCAAACTGTTTTGTGTTTTCCATATACTCTCTTACGCGGGGATACTCCGAGAAATATCTGTCTATGATTTCCTTAGCCTCTGAGTTTTTTATTTCAAGACGGCTTGCTAATCCAAATGCTCCTATTCCGTAAATAATTCCGAAGTTAACTTCTTTTGCCTTCCTTCTATGATTACCCGTCATTTCATCCTTATGCTGCAGCTTGAAAATTCTCATTGCAGTCTCTGTATGAATATCGTGGTTATTCTTAAACGCTTTAATCATATTCTCATCGTTTGCATAATGAGCCATAATTCTTAATTCAATCTGTGAATAGTCAGCAGATAAAATTTTAAATGTGCTGTCTTTCGGTACAAATGCTTTTCTTATGCTTCTTCCCATTTCAGTTCTAATAGGAATATTCTGAAGGTTGGGATTCAAGCTTGAAAGTCTTCCCGTAACAGCAACACACTGATTAAAGCTTGTATGCACTCTTCCTGTTTTGGTATTCACAGCAGCCATTAGTCCGAGCAGATATGTTGATTTTATCTTCGTCACCATTCTGTAATCAAGAATCATAGGAATAATTGCATGTTGGAATCTTAGATCTTCAAGCACTTTACTATCTGTCGAATATCCTGTCTTTGTTTTTCTTCCTGTGGAAAGTTTTAACTTTTCAAATAAAATTGTCTGGAGCTGTTTTGTTGAACCGATGTTGAAAGTTGCACCCGCTTCTTTATAAATACCTTTTTCAAGTTCCTTTATCATTTTGTCGGCAGTCTTATCAAGCTCGCCTAAAATTTTAGGATCAATTTTTACTCCTTCATACTCCATCTCTGCCAATACTTTTACCAGCGGGAATTCAATCTCTTCGCAAAGCTTATACATATTTATTTTCTGAAGCTCATACTTTATTCTGTGGAATAGCTCAAGCGTTACATCAGCATCTTCAGCCGCATATTCGGAAACTTTTTCAACATCAACTTTATCCATCGATGTCTGGTCTTTACCGGTTCCGATTAAATCAGTTATAGGAATCGGTCTGTACCCAAGATAATTTTCCGCAAGAGTATCCATATCGTGGTGACCATCGGGACTGAATATAAAAGAACCAATCAGTGTATCGAAATACAGGTTCTGCATTTCAACTCCGTAGTTCTTCATAATCATATAATCGTATTTTATATTCTGCCCTATCTTCTTTACTTTTTTGCTTTCAAGATACGGTCTCACACCTTCGATAGCCGTTTTTAATTCAACACCGATTGTGCTCTGGCTTGATTTCTCCGTATCGAACAATCCCTTCTCACCTTTTGCCTTATGAAGAATAGGAATATAATAAGCTTCATGCTCTTTCCACGCAAATGACATTCCTACTATATTACACGTCATACAATCCTTTGCATCTGTTTCAGTATCGAATGAAATAAGCGGCTCATCTTTCAGCTTCTTTAAAAAATCCTTAAACTCTTTTTCATCTTTAATAGTGTAGTACTTATGCTCAACATCCTTTATTGTTTTTATGACTTTCGGCTTCTCAACTATGTTAACTTTTATGCTATCGATGTTTTCAATTTGTCTGTTTCCTTTTTCCTGTGAGCCGCCTGCTTTATCTTCACCTTTTGTTTCTTTTACTTCTTTTAAAATATCAGCGCCTGAGCCCGGTAACTTATCTTTTACAATTTTCTTTAATAACGTTTTGAACTCAAGTTCAGCCATAAGCTCAACTACTTTATCCACATCAACATCTTTCTTATTAAGATTATGGAAGTTTACATTCAAAGGAACGTTAGTATTAATTGTAACAAGCTGCTTGGAGAGCAAAGCCATTTCTTTATGAGTAAGTAAATTCTCTTTCAGCTTTGGTTTAGAAATGTCATCTATGTTTGCATACATATTTTCTATCGTTCCGAACTGTTGAATTAAAGCAGTTGCAGTTTTTTCACCGACACCTTTTACTCCGGGCACGTTATCTGAAGTATCGCCCATCAGTCCCAGCACATCAATAACTTTTTCAGGATGCACTCCGAACTTTCTTTCAACACCTTCAATGCCAACTATTTCCTTATCTGCTATTTTATTTCCGTAAACATTTCTTGCCGGCTTGTAAACAAAAATTTTGGAAGTTACCAGCTGCATGTAATCTTTATCGGGAGTAACCATGTATGTCTCGGCTTTTTCCTTTTCCGCCTGCCTTGCAAGAGTTCCGATAATATCATCAGCTTCGTATCCGTCGCATTCTATCATAGGAATATTCATGGCACGGATAACTTTTTTACACATCTCAATCTGCCACGGCATATCAGAAGGAATTTCCTGACGCTGCGCTTTATATTGAGGAAACGCTTTATGTCTGAATGTCGGAGCTGATGTATCGCAGCAGACTGCAATATGCTCGGGATTTTCTTCATCAAGAATTTTAACTACCGAACCTAAAAATCCTGATACAGCAGAAACATTTTGACCTTTGGAATTGATAAGAGGATTTGATATCAATGCAAAATAGGCACGGTATATCATTGCCATTGCATCAATAAGAAACAGTTTTTCAGCCATGCAATATTAAATACTTTCTATAATTATTTGTGAAGGGCCAGCAGCGGTACATCAGTATGGCATGCAAGCTTTTTCGAAATACTTTTATGAAAGAGATTATCAAGAAAATCCCTTTTCTTTTTGGAGACTACAATTAAATCTGCTTTCAAAGTATGAACCATTTTTTCTATACAGTCAGAGACATTCACGCACTTTGCAAATTCAAACTTGCAGCTTGTATCTGCCAGATTTTCTCTTAGTTCATCGAAACACTTTTTTTCATCGTCAGTTAAATCATCTTCAAGCTCTCCGCTGAGATGCAGGAAAGTTAAGTCTGATTTTTTTAAATCAACTATTTCCTTAATCTGATTTACAGCAGGAATTTCAGAGCATGTCAGATCTATCGGATATAAAATATTATTAAAACCTTTGTACTCAGATTTTTCCGGGACAACTAAAACCGGAACTTTGGATTTTTCAAGAACTGAATAAGCATTGCTGCCAATAATCACTTCTTCAATTCCGCTTGCCCCTTTAGTGCCCATTATAATAAAATCAAACTTCCCTTCATCAACAGTTTTTTCGATAGCCTGTATTGTATTTCCTTCGGCAGTAATTTTATCGTCTACAAAATCTTTGAAGTCAGGATATGATTTTTGAAATTCCTCTATTAATAAATTTAAACCTTCTGAAGAATTTTCAGATGATTGCTTTATTACGTCAGATAAAATTTCAGGCGGCATGTTAGGATCGTAAACTGCAAAGTTGTAAACATTCATTAAGGAAAACTTACATCCTTTTTCTTTACAGTAATGATATGCGAATTTTACGGCATTTGCAGCATCGCTTGAAAAGTCAGTTGGAACCAGAATCTTTTTCATAAGCATTATTAGGTTTCTCAAATTTACTTATATAATGGCAATTAAAAAATGAAAAAAGGTCAGCCACATGCTAAAATGCGTTTTCAATAATATTTCTTCTGCAAAATAAAATTCATAGTTTATATACTATTTTTTTTCATTTAATTCTCTTAAATTTGCTTATTAATTATTGTAGATAACATATTGAAATATAACACAGGTATATTTACAATTTTTTACAATAATTTGATTTCTTTATATATATATTAAAAAGTAAATTTCTTATATATTCACTATTAAATTTCACTAGCGGGGAAATTTTAAAATTCTAACTAAAAAACGATAAATGAAAAATCTCTTCATTTTTATGAGCAGAACTGTTTTTCTGGTTTTGATCACAGGAATAATAGCACTCTCATCTGCAAACATAGCGTTTTCGGGCACGCCTAGAACTTATGATATCCAAATGTTCGAGACTGACCAGTACAATAAAGGACCGGTAAGTTCTTCGGTTTTCTTTTTTGACTCAAAACCTTACGTTGAGGATTATACAAACATTACTCTCGACGTAATCTATTCAAATGCAGAGATTATCTTGCCTCGTGTGAGTTTCATAACTATCGCTGTTAATAATATTCCCCTGGCTAGCCGTGAGGTGAATTCCAGAAATCCTGATACTGCTTCCTTTAAGGTAACCATCCCTAAAGACAAGCTTTTACCGGGATTCAATGAAATCAAGATTGTTTCAATCTTAAGAACATCTGATGACCCTTGTAAAGATATCTATAATAATGCTTGCTGGCTTAGAATTTTAAAAAGCTCAACAATGCATATAGAGGCAGTTCTTAATAATAACTACCCTCTATATTATTATCCTTATCCTTACATCGATACTTATATGAAGAACCCGATTCAGGCATCGGTATTTCTTCCACAGAAACCTTCAACAAATGAAATTGAGAACGTATTGAAATTAATCAGCGACTGGGGCATCGGCTCACCGTTCGGTAATTTCAATTTCAAAGTCAGCACAGATGCAACCGGAGTTCCCGGAAAACAAATTAAAGTCGGTGATATTACAAAATTAGGAACAGACGGATTCGGCGTTAGCGAAGGCAACGGTCTTGTAAAACGCGAAGGCGGACCTGACAGAGACCCTATTTTATTCGTATCAGGAAAAGGAACTGAAGGCTTAAATAAATCAGTTTCTGCTCTTACAAATACAGGAATGGTAAACCAGATGGACTCTACAGTTTCCATTATTACCAAATTCCCGAACGTAACCAACACAAATAAGAAATCAACTAAAGCAGGTTTATTCACCTTAAATCAGCTTGGTTTCCCGCAAATAGTTTTAGCAGGTATCTTCAATCAAAGAAAAGCATTCATTTTCAGAAGACCATTAAATTACGACATCAGCAACGATTCATACATCAAAGTAAATTACTATCACTCGGAAGTAATGAATCCGAGAATGTCCATTCTTGTTATCTATATTAATGGCGTTCCTGTAGGTTCTGCAGCATTAAATGAAACCAATGCAAAGGGCGGTTCATTCACAGTTAAAATTCCGGACAGCGAACTTGATAAAAACGAATGGTCAATTGAATTCTCAGCTTACCATGAAATCGGTGGTATCAAAGACATTAACTGCGACCACTGGTATGATGAATTAACATGGACAGTAGTAGAAGGAACATCAGAGCTTTACCTTTCACCTGGTAACTACAGCGCTCCTCCTTCATTAAAGAATATTCCTTTTGCAATTACAGATAACGGTTTATCTTCAGATCCTATAGTTTTCTGGCTTCCTGCAAAAATGACAGATGCTCACCTTACTTTAGCAGGTTTACTTGCAGCTAAATCAGGTCAGGCAAATCATCAGTTAACAGGTTACAGAGTAGTAGTCGGCGAAACATTAGATGACAGTTTAAAGAAATCTTCAACTATCGTAATGCTTGCTTATCAGAATGAAGGCGCAAGATGGAATACATTAAAAGACAAACTTCCTGTAACTCCGCAAGGACAGGGATATGCAGTTGATAAGAATTTTAATACAATCAATAACGAGTTAGCAACATCCAGCGCAATCTTACAGGCATGCGTAAACCCATGGAACTCTAAGGGAGTCATATACTCCATCATGGTTGATAACGATAACACAGTTAACACAGTCAATAATATTCTGATTAACAGAGAGTCGTTCATGAAACTGAACGGACCGCTTTGCTTAGTCAAAAAAGACGGAAGAATTGTTGAAGTAAGTCCTGCAAGAAGCATGTTCAAGAACGTAGAAAAAACTACGAACGTAAAATTATGGTACTTCTTAGTAGGCGCAGTATTAATATTAGCATTACTCTTGATTATTTTCAGAAGAAAGATTTTCAGACAAAAATAAAATTCAATCTGCAATAAACTGATATAATAAATTTGTCAGCAAAAAGAGTACTATTTGTAGAAGACAACAAACTTGAGCAGCAGGTCTTCCTGCAATACATGAAGTTTCATAAACTCCCTTATGAATTTTCAGTTGCAGGCTCAGTTGCCGAAGCAAAAGAAATCCTCACGAAGGAACGTTTCGACGTTGCCATTACTGACTATTTCTTAGGCGATGGCATTGCTTTAGATTTATTTGAAATGCTTACTGCCACACCTGTAATTGTTATTAGAGGCGCAGGAGATGAAGAGACTGCCATCAAGGCGATGAAGGCAGGCGCTTATGATTACTTTGTAAAAAGCTCGAACAAAAATCACCTTAAGCTTTTACCGCTTACGCTTGATAATGCCATAAAGCAAAAAGAGAATGAAAGTAAAATTAAAATTCTCTCCAATGCTTTAATGAGCATCAACGATGCTGTTTTTATCACGAACCTTAATGACCAGATAATCTACGTTAATAATTCGTTTACAAAGATATACGGATACACATTTGCCGAAGTAATGGGTAAAGCATCAAGCGTTATCTGGAAAGACGACGAATACAACGCTTACAAAAACTTATTAAACTCCGAAAAGCATAATAAGAAGTTCGAAGGTGAATTTACAAACTGCAGAAAAGACGGAACTACATTCCCGATTTCTTTGTCAGTATCTCATATAAAGGATAACTTCAGCGATCAGATAGTTGCTTACGTCTGTATCGCAAGAGATATCACGGAGAACAAGAAAATCCGTGAGGAACTTAAAAAATATTCAGAAGAACTTAAGAAATACTCTCAGGGACTTGAAGTAAAAGTTGATGAGCAATCCAGGAAGCTTGAAGAAGCAAAACGATTTGCCGCTATCGGTGAAACTGCTACAATGGTCGGTCATGATTTAAGAAATCCTTTACAGGTTTTAGTTAATACTATCTTCCTTGCGAAGATGAAGCTAAGCCCTAAGTTCCTTGAAAAAAATAAGAACTCAGTATCAGAAACTACTACCCATACGCTTCAGGTATTTCAGGAGCAGGTAGATTACATGAATAAAATTGTTTCGGACTTGCAGGATATTGCCCGGAACATAGTAGTTGACTGGAGAGATGTTCAGTTCAAGCCATATATCGAAGAGATTATGACTTCAATTGCTCATCCTTACGATATAAAACTGCATTTAAAGCTCAACCCAAGTCTGCCCCCTATAAAATTTGATAACGGACTTATGAAAAGAGTTCTGACAAACCTTTTAACCAATGCAGTACAGGCAATGGAAAAGATGTCAGGCGATATTGTTTTATCTGCCGATACAGAAGGCGGCAACTTTGTAGTTAGAATTTCCGATGAAGGCACGGGTATTCCCGATAATGTACAGCCCAAGTTATTCCAGCCGCTTGTTACATCTAAAGCAAAAGGAATGGGAATGGGGTTATCTGTTTGTAAAAGAATAGTCGAAGCTCACAACGGAACTCTTAACTTAGAAAACAACAAGAAAAAAGGCGCAACAGCAATTATAAAAATCCCTTTAAAATAGGAGAACAATTTAATGGAAAATGTTAGAATTATTATTGTCGATGATGACGTAAGTATCGTTCAGACAATCAAGGAAATCCTTGAGCTGACCGGTTACGACACTGATACTGCCGATACTGCAAAAGAAGGTCTGGAAAAAATCAGAAGAAACGATTACAATCTCGCATTGTTCGATATTATGCTTCCTGATATGCTCGGCACTGAGCTGTTAGCTGAGGCGCACAAGGAAAAACCGAAAATGAAAAAGATAATGGTAACGGGTTTTGCAAGTTTAGAAAATGCTGTGCTTGCTTTGAACTCCGGCGCCGATGCTTATATTATGAAGCCTGTTAATCCTGAAAATCTTTTGAAGGTTATCGAGGAAAAACTTATCGAACAGGAAAAAGAAGAAAGAATAAACGAAGATAAAGTAAGCGACTGGATCGAAGACAGATTAAACAATCTGGATACTTAACAGAGCAGTCAACTTGTTCAACTAAACTACATTGAATGTACACAGAAGAAACCAGAGGCATACTCGCTAATTATCTTAAAGAGCTTCTAAAAAAGTACGGCGTTAATAATGAAAAATTCTTAGGAACCGCTTCCAATGAGCAGAACTATATCAATATCTTACGCGATAAGAAAGTTCTTTTAGACGATGAATTCTTCAGACATCTTGCCAAGGACCTGAACCTTGAGTACATCGAGAAATCTGCCCTTCGCAACAAGAGCAATCTTGCAATGGGTCTGCCGTTCAATGTTATCAAAAAGAATTTAATTTTTATTCTAAGCGTTTCCGCAAAGAAAGTTAAGATAGCTACCGCTAATCCTTTCAACTTCAAACTTTTCAAAGAACTCGGTAAAATTTTCAAACGCGATATTGAGATATGTGTTGCGACAATTGATGCTATCGAAGAATCACTTGATTACGGCTACCGTGAAATTCATACTTACAAAGCACTTGGTGAACTAAGAGACAGAGCACCTGAAGAATCAGCATTCACAGTTTTATACAAATGGCAGAAGATATTTATTATCTGCTGCGCAATCTTCCTGATTATATGTCTTATCCTCGCTCCGATAGGCACAACGTTTATATTATTTCTTTCAGTTAATCTTTTATACTTCTTCTTAAATCCGTTCAAGCTTTATATATCGCTCCGCGGATTTGAAAACTCGGGTAAAGGTATTACAGTTACTGAAGCAGAAGTAAGAAACCTTAACGAAGATAATCTTCCTTTATACACAGTGCTTATTCCTGTTTATAAAGAGGCTGAAGTTCTTTCAGATATTATCATCAACATGAACAGAATGGATTATCCTAAGGATAAGCTTGATATCAAAGTTCTTGTTGAAGAAAAAGATGATATTACTTTAAACGAAGCAAAACGCCTTGGACTTATCGGCGGAAGACCTGAAGTTATGCTTGGCAATATGTCAGCAGAAGAATATCAGGAATACACAAAAATTTTTGAAATACTCATTGTACCCGATGCCGATATTAAAACAAAGCCCCGCGCATGCAACTACGGGCTTTACAGAGCGCGCGGTGAATATACCTGTATCTATGACGCAGAAGATGAACCGGATATTGACCAGCTTAAAAAAGCTATCATTGCTTTCAGTAAAGTTGATGACTCCTACATTTGTTTACAAGGCCACTTGAATTTTTACAACCCGAAAGAAAATCTTCTTGCAAGATGGTTCTCGCTTGAGTATTCTTTCTGGTTCGATTACTGGCTGCAGGGACTTGACTTCGTTGACGCTCCCCTACCGCTCGGAGGTACAAGCAATCACTTTAAAACAAAAACTTTAAAGCAGCTTGGCGGCTGGGACCCTTACAACGTAACTGAAGATGCAGATTTAGGTATTCGTATCTCTATCAGAAATTATAATACAGCAATGTTGAATTCATACACTCTTGAAGAAGCAAATCTTGAAGTGTGGAACTGGATTCGTCAGCGCTCACGCTGGTTCAAAGGCTACATGCAGACCTTCCTTGTACACATGAGATTCCCGTTAAGATTTATCCGCGGACTCGGCTGGAAGAAGTTTGCATTCTTTATGTTTACATTCGGCGGAAACATTCTGCTTCCTTTGATTAATCCCCTGCTATGGATTGTAACAATTTTAACATTGTTCTTCCCTGCTGCATCGGATTATCTTTTCCCGCCGGAGCTTCAGACAATCTGCGAATTCAATTTAATTCTCGGTAACTTAATTTATATCGTTCTGCATATCGGACCATATTTGTTAAAACGAAATTACGGGTCTATTCCCGTTGCTCTTACAATTCCGATCTACTGGATTATGATCAGCATCGGCGCATGGAAAGGTTTTGCACAGCTTATTACAAAGCCGTTCTACTGGGAAAAGACAACTCACGGACTCAGTTCGTTCAGTAAAAAATCCGCGTTCGTTTCGGTTCAGCAGTAAAAGTTCTTTAAATTTTATTACGATTCTACCAACCCCTCTTATGATTCTTTAAGAACTTTTTGAGGGGTTTTTTGTTTTAATCATATTATGAAATTATTCTTCTCAGGGATTTTCATTTTTACAGTATTTAGTTTATGTAACGCCCAGGATATAAAATTACTTCCACCTTCCACCGGCATATACCACGGCACGATGGCAGGCTGGGGAATTAATGGCGACTCAGTCAATGCTGAACGTGTAAAAAATTTCACACGCACTGCAGGCAAAGATGTTGCCGTAGTTTACTTCGGGCAGAACTGGTTCGACGGTATTAAATTCCCCGCTGCGCAGGCTCAGCAAATTTATTCAACAGGCGCTATTCCATTCATAAGCTTACTTCCCCGTTCAAGTTACAGGCAATACCGCATGGACTCAGTTTTTTCCATGCTTGAAATTGTCGAAGGTGACTTTGATAAAGAACTCACTCAATGGGCTATCGATGCGCGCAACTCAGGCATCCCTATGATGCTCGACTTCGCTCCCGAAATGAACGGCAACTGGTTTCCATGGAGCGGCCAGTACAACTTCTATGACGGCAACGTAAAGACTGCCGGCAAATTATACAAAGATACTTACAGACACATAGTGGATATCTTCCGCAAAGCCGGAGCAACAAACATCACATGGGCATTTCACCCTAACGGAGGCTCAAGCATTCAGGAAGAATGGAACAACATGAAACGTTACTATCCCGGCGATGACTATGTTGACTGGATAGGAGTCAGCATTTACGGCTCACAGCGCATCGGAGACCGCTGGCTTGAAATAATTGATAACTTCGATGAAATCTATGACGACATGGCTCACATCTCCGCTAAGAAACCTCTTGCTATTTTTGAATTCGGAGTTACTGAAGACAAAGATAAAGGCGATAAAAGCCAGTGGATAAAAGACGTCTTCGATTTTGTAACCGATAAAAAATACAACCGCATTAAGTTAATCTCCTACTGGAACCAGAACTTCCCTATTTACGATAAGCAGGGCAGAATAATAAACTACTCTCTCATGCAGATAGACACTTCACCCGAAGTTTTATACGTCTACCGCGAAAATATCAATAAAAATATTTTCATTTCAAAACCCATTTTAAGCCGTTAAATTACAGTATTAGTGTTTTCAGGGCTTACTTTTTACAACACTAATTGTTTACCCACACATAATTCCTTAATTAAAACAAATTCCTATGTCTGACATTTTTAAAAAAATCATTCTGCTTGGACGACCTGCATCAGGTAAATCCGAAACAATGGCTTATCTTAAGAACACTTCACCTGAAGAACGTATAAAAAGATTTCACGTCGGTAAAATATTAGAGCTTGACGACTTCCCTATTCTATGGGAATGGTTCGAGCAAGACCACATCCTCGAGAATAAATTAGGCAAGCCAAGAATGATGTCAACTCCAGATAACGATTTTATACACGAGCATCAATGGCATTTACTGATTGAAAAAATTTCAATGAACTATGATAAACTCTTAAGAGATAATCCGAATCTTCACGATGATACAACAGTATTAATAGAATTCTCCCGCGGCACACAGCACGGCGGATACAAAGAAGCATTCAAACATTTATCGGAAAATATTTTAAAAGACGCAGTGCTTGTTTACATAAATGTTCCCTATGAAGAATCATTAAGAAAGAACAGAAAAAGATTTAATCCCGATAAACCTGACAGCATATTAGAGCACGGACTTCCTGATGCTAAGCTTGAACAGCTTTACAAAGTTGTTGACTGGGAAGAAGTATCTAAAGGATTTACGACTCATATAAAAATCAACAACGTAGATGTTCCTTTCATGGTCTTTGAGAACATGCCTTCTAAAACAGATGACAGAGAACTTCTTGGACCCGAGCTCGACAGAATTTTCACAGCTCTCTGGAAGGAATATAAAAAATAATTTCATAGCATTTATTATTTGTTATAGAGTAAACACAAATAGAACTTCTCACTATTGTGCAAAATAATTTACCCGAAGAAATAACCGAATCTCTACATAAGCTTGAGCTTGCAGAGGGAGCTGAGAAAATTGATATTCTCAACTCCCTTGCTCATTATTATTTAGATAAAGACAGTTCCAGATCAATTCAATATTCCGAATCAGCTTCGCAGCATTCCAATTCAATAAAAGATGACGGAAGAATGGCAAACAGCATTCTTCTGCAGGGAGTAAGCCGTTTTCTTTCCAACGATATCATCACAGCGCTTGAACTCTTTTCAACGGCATCTATAATCTTTGAAAAAGCCGGAGACACAGAAAAACATTCTGAAGTGCTTTTAAGAATTGGCAGATGCCAGACATTCTTAGGTGATAATAACGGTGCGATGGAAACGCAGCTCAAAGCTTTGAAGCTTTCGCAGAGTATAAGCAGCATAAAATTGGAAAGCTGGGCTTATATGGAGCTTGGTCTTTCGTGCTGGTCGAACAAGGATAATAAGCTTGCTCTTGAGTACATGAATAAATCTTACGAACTAAGAAATAAGCATGAAGATAAAAGAGACCTTGCGGCAATTACAGGAAATCTTGGCAATGTTTATATTAGCTTAAACGATTATAAAACTGCTTACTATTATTTTGAAAAATGTCTCGGAATTTTTAAAGAACTTGATGACCATGAAGGCATGGGCAGAGCATACATCAATATGGGAATCTGTCTCTGGGGTCTTGAAAAATTTGATGATGCACTTGAGTTAGTCAATGAAAACCTCAGCTTGTTTTATGACCTCGATAACAAAGAAGTAATCACAGAAGCTTATTCCACATTAGGTTCTATCTATACAGATAAAAATGATTTTGCAAAAGCACAGGTATACTTAGATAAAGCGCTTAATACTGCCAAAGAATATCATCTTAATTATAAGTTTGAAAATCTCTATGAAGGCAAATCCCGCTGCGCATATTTAAGCGGCGATTACAAAACTGCATACGATTTTTCGCTCAAACATCACGAAGCATCTAATAAAAGAATCCAGCATGCATCAGAAGTAAAAGCAAAATATCTGACAACGATGCATGAAGTTGATTCACTTAGAAGTGAATCTGAAATTCTCTCTGCAAAAAATTCAGAGCTCAGCGAGTTAAACGAAGCGCTGAAATCCAAGAGTTTAGAAGTTGAAAGAGTAAACACTATTAACACAAAACTCCTTTCAATTCTTGCCCACGATTTAAAAAATCCGTTGTGGACTATTCAACAGGTTGCTGAAATACAAATTGCAGAGCCATTGCCTCCCGAAGATGTTGTTGAAGTTTTCCGTGAGTTAAAAAGCAGCGCTAATGCATCACTAAGCATGCTCGATGAAGTTCTTCAATGGGGAACATTACAGGTTGAGGGGAAAAACGCTGCTTCATTTTCTGATTTTAATTTTTATGAACTTATAGAAAAGCAAAAGGAAGATTACAAGCTTTTGCTGAAATCAAAGAATAACAGAATAGAAAATCTTGTAAGCGAAAATTTTACTTTCAAAGCTGATATAAATATGATAAGATTTATTATCAGAAATCTTATCATGAATGCAAACAAATTTATGCATAACGGAGTTATTTCTATTAGTGCTTCGGATAACAAAGAGCATACGCGAATAACTGTTTCCGATACAGGAATCGGAATGAAGCCTTCGCAGGTTGAAAGGCTTTTCGACTGGGATAAAAGGCAAAGTACAGACGGTACTTCCGGGGAAAAAGGCACCGGACTCGGTCTTCTTATCTGCAATGAGTTTGTACAAAATCATCGCGGTGAAATAAAAGTTGAAAGCGAACCGGGCAAAGGCAGCAGTTTTCATTTTACTATTTCAAAATATTTATAAAGAAATAGAATTTCATTTATGGATAATATTAATGATGTATCGGACCTGTTAAACCAACTTGAAAATACTGAAGGAACCGAAAAAATTGATGTACTCAACAAATTAGCTGTAAGTCATTTCAATATAGATGTTATTAAAGCTGTCAACTTTTCTTTCCAGGCAAAAACACTTTCCGAAGAGCTGAATGATAAAGAAAGACTGGCAAAAAGTTTACTGCTTCTCGGCAAAGGCTATTACAGAATTCCTGACTTTCTCTCTGCAATAGACCACCTTTCCACTTCAGCATTTATAGCAGAAGAAATTGAAAATATTCCCGCACAGATAGAAGCGTTAACTGCTCTTGGAATGTCACTGAACTTTGCAGGTGATTTTTCCCGCGCATTGGATTCACAATACAAAGCTCTCAACCTTTGTGTTCAAACAGCAAATAAAAGCGGCGAAAGCGAGTGTCTCATGCAAATAGGTCTCTCATATCTAGGTAACAAAGAGAACGATATGGCTCTCGAATTTCTTAACAAAGCCCTTCAGATAAGACTTAAATCCGGTACTAAAATGGAGCTGGCATCTGTGCTTGGCAATCTCGGCAATATACATATCAATCTTGAAAAACATGAAAAAGCACTGGAGTATTTTGAACAATGCAAGGCGCTTTTTGAAGAGCTGGGAAACAAAGTGCAAACAGGCAGAGCGTATATGAATATGGGCATCAGCTACGGAGCATTGGGCAGATACGAAGAAGCAGTTGATTATGTTAACACGGGTTTAAAAGCTTTTCTTCTTGTAAGTGATAAAGAACCCGTTTGTAAATGCATATATACTTTAGGTTATATTTTTGCCGAACAAAAAAATTATGAGAAAGCCATTCAATATTATGATGAAGCAATTATCATAGGAGAAGAATACAAATTGATTCATACACTTGAACATATTTACGGCGCAAAATCAGATGCTGCTGCAAAACTTGAAGATTATAAAACTGCTTACGAATATTACATTAAAAGCCATAGTATGGTTGAAGACAGACTTAAGAAGACTTCTGATTTTAAAACCCGTTATCTTAATGTTGCACACAAAGTCGATAAGCTGCAGGAAGAATCTGCAATTCTTTCAGAAAGAAATGCAAAGCTAAAAGAACTTAACGACAGACTTACTTTGCTCAACAATGAAAAAAGTGAATTCCTTGGAATAGCTGCGCACGATTTAAAAAATCCATTAAGCTCTATTTCACTTTCAGCATCAACATTAAAAAAATATCTAGATACTCTTCCGCATGAAAAAATCATAAGCCATCTTGAACGCATCGAGAATACATCGACTAAAATGAAGAACATTGTAACAAACCTGATTAACATGAACATCATAGAAACCGGTGAATACAAAATAAAAAAAGAAGAACTCAATTTATCAGCGCTTATCAGTTACATAATAGATGATTTCCAGCACAGAGCTGTTGAAAAAAATATTCAGATTATTTTCAATGAACCCAAAGAAATAAAAATTACAACCGATGAAAATGCTATATATAGTATTTTAGATAATCTGATATCAAATGCAATAAAGTACTCGCATCCGAATTCTTCCGTCTATCTCAATCTGGAAAAAAAAGATAATATTATTATTAAGATAAAAGATAATGGACTCGGAATACAGGAGTCCGAAAAAGATAAAGTATTCCAGAAATTCTCACGTATATCCAATAAACCCACAGGAGGAGAGAACTCAACAGGTTTGGGTTTATCCATAGTGAAAAAACTGACCGAACTCATCGGAGGCAATATAAACTTCGAAAGCGAATACGGCAAAGGCACGACTTTTACGCTGGAGCTTCCTCGGTAATAGTTCTCAGTTATTAGTTACTAGTTTCAAGTTTTAATCTTGAACCGCATAACTAATTTTCCTTTTTAACTTTTTGCCTATATAATATTTTCAAAGTAACATTATTGTCACATTTTATTGTTCACTGTTTTGTGGTTTCATATCTATAGCTTTCATTGTCACATTATTGTCACATTTTACTTTTTGCAGAGATTCTGATTCAGGGTCAAGACGAACCAAAGTGTTTTTAAATATTTTTTGAATTTCTTCCGGTTTATCTGAAATATCTTGCACAGTAGCGGGATGTGAATTCCTGAAACCGGCATTTTCTCTTTTGCTCTTATTTATATCTTCAATATACTCATTTATTTCCTCTTCGCTTTTATTCAATACATCATCGTCGGGTTCGTATTTTGTAAATTTTTCCTTATCGGTAACCCAGACAGTTGTATCGTATCCTTCTTCACCAAATTCTTCCAGATCATAGTCGATTTTTTTCAGATGTGCTTCTGCTCCTTTGTTATTTGTTTCAATCATAAGCAGACGTGTAAGTTTTGTGATTTTATCGAGTATGCTTGAAATGTTGAGTTCTTTATCTTTCCCTGACTCTTCCAGCAAGCTGTAATAAATTGTAGGAATTTTGAAATTTTTTCTATTCGGTTCAGCTTCATGCAGCCGTTTTCAAAAAGCATTTCGTTTATCATATCCTCTTTGGCAATGAGAATATAAGGGGCGAGTTCCCTGTTCCATCTCATTATGGTTACGCGGTGAACTCCCAGCTCGTTTGCAATTTTGTACATCGGCATTCCCATTGATTTAAGCTCGATGAATTTCATTTTAACATTCATGTTAAACATATTTATTTCCTTTCTTTGTTTTAGTTAAAAAAATTTTCAGAGAAAGTAGGAAATATGTTTTAAGAAAAAAATTGAGTGTTACGCATTAGTACTAATAGGTAAAAATATTTTTTTAGGGGTTGACAGGAGGAGGGGAAAGTAGAATGTAGAATGTAGAATGTAAAATGTAGAATGTAGAATTTTAACCACCCCCTTCCCCCTCCTTAGAAAAAGGAGGGGGCTTGAGCGAGATATAAAAATTGTTTCAGCAATATTATAATGCGACCTGACAGTCCGCCGCGCGGATCAATCCTGCCAGGTCAGAAAGTAACCACCCCCTTCCCCCCTCCTTGAAAGGAGTAGAATGTAGTAAGACCTGACAGGTTTTCAATCCTGTCAAGTCAAAAAGTAACCACCTCCTTGAATAGGAGTGGGAAGGAGTGAGATATTAAAATTGATTCAGGAATATTTTGAAGGTTTGAATATTTTTAATTTTCCAATATCGAATAGCTAATCGATCCCCTTCCTTTTTTACAAGGAGTGGGCAAGGGGCTTACAGTGCGACATGGCGGAGTGGTTTAATGTGTTTCTTGTATCTCGTTAGACCCCACCTAACCTCCCCCTAGTAAGGGGAGGAACATTACTCGCGCAGTCCCCCCTCCTTTTCAAGGAGGGGGCAGGGGGTGGTTTTTAAAAATTATTGTTTTAAAGGGAATACCCTGAAAAAATATTATCCCCGGCTTAAAGGCGTGGTAATTAAAAATCATATTACATAATTTTGATTTATGGAAGAAAATGAAATAAAAAAAGATTATTTATTTTTACCGGGAGTCATACTGATTTTTCTTGGTCTTATCATTTGTCTGTCATTATGGTTTATAATAATTGGTTTTCCTTTATTTCTCATTGGAGCAGCGTGTGTAGGTTTTAGCAAAAAATCTTCTGAATTAAAATTAAGATGGATTCTGTTACCTCTTGGATCTACTATTATTATAATTGGGATCTTCTATGCTGTGTATTTCAAAAGCAAACAAACAACTCCAAGGGACATTTTAATACCTGAAGGTTATAGAGGTAAAATTTACATTATTTATGATCAACCATGCGGAGTTGAAATTCCAAAAGAAAACGGCAGAGAAATTTATAGAATACCTTCAAATGGAATTTTAATTTGTAAGAAACAACAAGAATTTGGTACCTTGGATTACAATTATTATTTCGTTTCGAAAACAGGATTTCTTAAACTTATCCCTTATAAATACACAACTGATGGAGTGCCTAATACTGTTTATATTCAAAGTATGAGCGCTGGCAGTGCGGGCGGAGTTAATATACCTCAACATAACTTTGAAGATTTTTATATATTAAACACAGATAGCACTGAATATTATTATAAGGGGAATTATGAACAAAGAATCGATTCAATAAAAGCAAAGACATTAAGAGATTGCATCGGAAAATAAAAAAAGCCGTTCCGAAAATTTTTCCGAAACGGCTGATGGTTAAAGCGTAGTCAAAAATTTTATTACCTGCTGTAAACTCCTTTGGAAGTTGCTGTGTAAGTTTTTACAAGCTTATCACCGACATAGAGGTAACCCGTAACATCAAACTCTCCCCAATTCTCTTTTGTGGAAGAATAATAATCCTTCACGCATGTTTTTGCAACGTTGTCTAAATCGCGTGTAATTGTTTGTCCGTAGATGTAAACAGAATTGTTCTCGGGCTTCACTGTAACAATGTTCTTGCTGCGTGAGCGGCTTCTTTCAATGAAGTCTTCCTGCCATGCTTCATATTGCTTTCGGGAGTCAACAATATCAGGTGTTTCGATAGGGGTTGAAACCGTAGTGCTGTGGTCTAAAACTACGCTATCCTTTTTCTCTCCGAAGAAATAAAAGTAGCCTGCTGCACAGCCGGCAATAATCACGATGAAAAGAAGAAAAGGACCGATGCGCGTTCTTTCAGTTGTTGCGCCTCCTGCCTTTCCAGTCTTTTCTGTTTTTTTAATATACTTGTTCTCGACACCTCGAAATACTTCGTGATAATACTCAGGGTTATAGCGTGAATAAAATTCAGCTAACTGATTGTATTTTTCACGATTACTTACGATGTAGATTTCGAGTTCTTCTCTGGTCGGTTTGGCCATACCGTCAAAATTATTTACTAAATTCTTAAAATTAAATGATAATATTTCTAAAAATGAATATTTCGGTAAAGCTAAGTCTTGGGGATTTTGCATTTTTTTTCTGTTTTATTATCGTTTGACAGGCATTAATACATTTCCTGTGCCGTAACGCTTGGAAAAAAAATGGCAATTGTTTTAGGAATTTACGACCTTAAAACAAATCACAAAACTTAAAAATATACTTAGAGAAGATGAAAAACATTAAAATACAGCATATAAACGCTGTTTTTGGTGATTCAAAACGAGGGAAACATTTTTTATAAAATTCGTGAAAATACTTTTTGATACCGCCCCCTCAGTCCCCCCTCTCCCGATAAATCGGGACGTTCCGCTTATTCAGGAGGGGGAAGCTGGGAAATTATGATAACAAATTTTTGATTTTATAACTGACCTGACAGGATTGAAAACCTGTCAGGTCTATGTAGTATAAATTTTATTATTAATTACTCATTATTAATTATTAATTAGCGTTATCCGTTTCCTTCGGCTTTAAGCTTATCATACTCGGCAACAATTTTTACTTCAACTTCTTTCGGTACGTCTTCGTAATGTGAGAATTTTCTTCTATATGTTCCGCGGCCTTGAGTGAGTGAACGGAGCTTTGATGAGTACCCGCCCATTTCTGAGAGCGGCATCTGGCACTTTAATAACTGCATGTGCCCTTCTGCTTCCATACCGCCAATTCTTCCTCTGCGCGATGAAATGTCGCCTGAAACTGCGCCCATGAATTCTTCAGGGAAAACAATTTCAACATCGTAAATCGGCTCGAGTAGTACAGGCTTTGCATCTTTAAATCCTTTTCTGAATGCCTGCGCGCCTGCAATTTTGAATGACATATCGGATGAATCAACATCATGATATGAACCGAAGTGCAGTGCGACTTTAACATCTACAACAGGATATCCTGCAATAACTCCGTCAACCAATACTTCCTGAATTCCTTTTTCAACTGCGGGAATGAACTTGCCGGGAATTACTCCTCCCACGATTTCATTTATAAATTCAAAACCGCCGCCTCTTTCATTCGGCTCTAAGCGGATGTGAACGTGTCCGTATTGGCCGTGACCGCCTGATTGTTTTTTGTATTTGAACTCGGAATCTTTTACGACTGAACGGATAGTTTCTCTGTAAGGAATCTTCGGCTCTTCAACTTCAACATCAAGTCCGAACTTACTTTTTATTCTGCTGATGATAACGTTCAGGTGCATTTCACCTTGTCCGCTGATAAGTGTCTGATGTGTTTCAGGATGATGCGCAACAATAAATGTCGGGTCTTCTTCGTGCAATGTATGTAATGCTGCTGCAATTTTATCTTCCTCACCTTTTTTCTTAGGGAAGATTGCAAGCGTCATGTTATGCTCAGGATAAATTATATACGGCAGCACAACAGGGAAATTCTTTGAGCTTAATGTATTATTTGTATGTGTGTCTTTTAATTTTACAACGGCGGCAATATCTCCGCACTTCAGCTCCGTTACTTCTTTTCTGTCCTTACCGTTCATATAATAAAGCTGGGAAATACGTTCAGTCTTTCCGTTAGCTTCGTTAATTAAATCCATACCCGGCTTTATGCTTCCCGAGTAAACTCTGAAGAATGAAAGCTCACCGATATTTTTTTCTGAAACTGTTTTAAAAATAAATAAGCAGGGTTCGCCGTTAGGATTTGGAGCAACTTCAATAACGTCGTCTTTATTCGGGCTGTGACCGCGTTCGGCAGGTTTTTCCAATGGAGATTCTGCATACTCGCAGATGAAATCCATTACGGGTTTCACCCCTACACTATTTTTTCCCGATGCGCAGAACACAGGGAAAATTTTTCTTTCTTTCATTCCTTTATGAAGTCCGTAATTGATATCTTCTTCAGGAAGATTTTCATCGTTCTCGAAAAACTTTTCCATCAATGAGTCTTCTTCAGCAGCGATAACTTCCACAAACTGTTTATGATACTCATTTGCTTTATCTTTCAATGCATCCGGAATATCTTCTTCTGTGAAATCACCTTTGCCGTCTGATTTAAAACGAAGCACTTTCATTTTTGCCACGTCAACAACTGCATCGAATGCAGGTCCCGGATTTAAAGGGAACTGCACAACTGCAACTTCACTTCCGAAACTCTCGCGGAGCTGCTCTATACATTTATCAAAATCTGAATTATCCTGGTCAAGTTTATTAATTACAAAAATTATATTGTTCTCGTAATCTTTTGTGTAATGGAAGCTGAGTTCTGTTCCTACTTCCCTTCCTTTAAATGAATCAATTAAAAGAACTGATGTATCAGTTACACGAAGCGAAGATTTTACTTCGCCTAAGAAATCAATATATCCGGGAGTATCAATGATGTTAATTTTTCTCGCTTCGCCTTTTGAATTTTTCCACGTTGTATTTAAAACTGAGGAGTTAATTGAAATTTGTTTTTCTACTTCATCTTTGTGATAATCACTTACTGTGTTACCTTCTTCAATTTTTCCGAACCTGTTCGTTGTGCCCCCAACGTAAAGCATAGATTCTGCAAAAATTGTTTTACCAGTCGTTCCGTGCCCGATTATCGAAATATTCCTGATTTGATCTGATGTAAAAGTTGGCATATTTTCTCCTTAAAAGAATTTAATTAAGTAAAGTTGATAAATTTGAATGAATATTGATTTTAAAAACAGAGTATTGTTTGGTATAGAAATTGAGACTGTATGGAATGGTGAATGAAATGAGTTGGCGTTATTTCGGAAACCGCTGCCCCTAAAGCATAATTTTACTGCACAGTTATACAAAGAATTTTTATCCCCCTCCCATTCAGGGAGGGGGCGGGTGATACCGTGATCTGAATTATTGTTTAATCTAAACAAGGCTCAGTATAATAAAATTCTTGCAAAAACGTAACTTTTTTAGAAAAAATTACGTATATAATAAATTGTGCGACAAATGGGAAAAATTGTGTTTAAAAACCTGTTTATAGAAAATAACATTTAAAAATATAATTTGAAAGGAAAGACGATGACAATCAAAAAACTAAGGGAGCAGTCAGAAAATTTCAATCAGGAAATTTCGAAAGAGTTTTATCTTCAGGGCGCAGGACTTAAAAATGAAATTGACCTTGATGCAATTTATTCGAAGTATCCCGATATTCACAAGAAGGAAAACATCGACCTTATTCAGAAAGAAATTGAACACAACGAAGGTAACCCCTCAGAACAAAAAAAATTAACTATACTTCTCGAAAATCTTTACAATGAAATTATGGGATTCGAGCTCAGCGATCTTGCTATGCAGGAGCTTGCTGCTGAAACAAACGGCTCAATAGAGATTGATAATAAGAAGGTTCCTTTCCGTTCAGTCATGGGAGAGATATTAAGAACTCATGAACGCGAAAGAAGAAATGAAATTGAACTGAAGAAGGATGAATTTCTTGATAAGGAAATAAATCCTATTGCAAGACAGATGAACAGAAAGGAAAGCGGACTGATAAAGGGATTCGGCTTTAAGAATAAAATCGAAATGTTCCAGAAACTTTCCGGAATAGATTTATACAAAGTAAACTCGCAGATGCAGGACTTCCTTGCTAAAACCGAAGACATGTACATCGATACCCTTTCATTTTTTGCTAAGAAAAAACTGGGATTATCTATCGAGCAATTAAAGAGACATGACCTGATGTATATGAACAGAAGTCAGGAGTTTGATAAATATTTTCCTAAGAGCCAGATGATGGAAAAAATGAGCGGCTTTGTTTCAAAGATGGGAATAGATATAACTGCAAACAATAAAATTAGTTTTGATATAGAAAGCAGAGAGAATAAATCACCGAGGGCTTTCTGCTCACCGGTAAGAATTCCGCATGAAGTTTATCTTGTTCTTTCACCGCGAGGCGGAAAAGATGATTATACTACATTTCTGCACGAGCTCGGACATGCGCTGCATTTTGCAAATATAAATACTAATATGGGATTTGAATACAAATGGTTTGGTGATAACTCAGTAACGGAAGGTTTTGCAATGAACCTTGACCATCTGACATTAAATCCTTTATGGATGAAAAAAGTTCTTGATGTTGATTTTGAAAAGAACAGAGATTATTTCATTCAAAGAAATTTTGACGAGCTTATGATGCTCAGAAGATATGCAGGAAAAATTGATTATGAAATAAAGCTTGCAGAATCAGAAACTCTTGACGGAATGGATGAAGTTTATCAGAAGACACTAACCGAAGCAAATAAAATTCAATACAGCAAAGAAACTTATTTGCAGGATGTTGACGGATATTTTTATACCGCACGATATATAAGAGCGTGGATGTTCCAGGAAAATTTAAATGAAGTGTTGAGAAATAAATTTAACGAGGACTGGTTTGTAAATCCCGAAGCGGGAAAATTCCTGCTGGATATCTACAGTTACGGACAAAAATACAGCGCAGATGAACTGATGAAAATGCTGGGCAATGAAAATTTATCAGTAGAACCTTTGTATAAAAATATTTCAAAAGTGCTGACGAATTAAAAAATAAAAATAGTTATTTGATATGTGAAGACCTGATTTTGCGAAAGCGGAGTCAGGTTTTTTTGTTTGATACTATTTTTGATACCGCCCCCTCAGTCCCTCCCGACTTTGTCGGGACAAGCTCTCCTTGTAAAGGAGGGGGTTTGGTTCTTGACCTGACAGGTTTTCAATCCTGTCCGATCTCTTTAAATTAAACTTATATGATACCGCCCCCTCAGTCCCCTCCTTATAAAGGAGGGGGAAGCTCATGGTGAACTTGTGTACCACGGCTTAAAAGTAATCAGGTATCCAATCCCGATTTATCGGGGCCGTGGTAATTTTTTTTATTGTACTCCGTCCCAATTCGCCTTGGCGAACTGTTTGGGACGGAAATAATGAACGAAACTCTGTTTCGTTTTCATAAATGCGAAACGGAGTTTCGCACACTGTATTTCCAAACCGGAGTTTGGGAATGAGAAGAAACAATTTTTTAATCCTGACAGTTTTTTTGATACCGCCCCCTCAGTCCCCCTCCTTATAAAGGAGGGGGAAGAATCTCTTATACTATTTATCCGCGGCTTAAAAGTCGTGGTAATATGTTTTTAAATTATTTTTTATAGAGACATAAAATTTTGCGTCTCTACTATTAATTAATGCAAAGTAATCTTTGACCTGACAGGATTAATACGCCGCGATGGACTGTCAGGTCCACTTTCCCCACCCGTCATTTTCCTTTTATAACTTCAATATCTTTACTATTTTTACAGGTTAAATTAAAACAGATATAATCAAATTATGCCGAATCAGCTTCCAATTACTATATTAGGAATGGAAATATTAAGAAAGAAATCCAAGCCTGTAAAAAAAATCGATGCAGATTTTTTAGAATTAGTTGAAGATATGTTTTATACAATGAGAAAATCAAACGGGCAGGGTATTGCTGCGCCGCAGGTGAATTCTGATCTGGCAGTTTGCATTGTAGATGTCTCCCACCACAAGCAGTATAAAGATTTAAAGCCGTTTATATTAATTAATCCTGTAATTGAAAAAGAATCCGGCGAAGATGTAACAATGGAAGAAGGATGCCTCAGCATCCCGGGCTTCGGAGTAGATGTTACACGCAAAGAGAAAATTGTTCTTAAGTATGATGACTTTGCGTTAAAGTCTGTTACATTAGAAACAGATGATATGCTTGCACGGGTGATTCAGCATGAAGTTGACCATCTTAACGGAAAACTTATTACGGACTTCCTTACTCCCGAAGAAAAAAAAGAAAGAAAAGCAGAACTAAACAGAATTAAAAAAGGAGATTTTGAAATGAACTATCCTGTAATACTAAAAAAATAAGTTTGTAATTTTTAATACAAATATATAATTTTCCTTTTCGTTACCGCACAAAAGAAAATATCCTACAAACTAAAAAATAAAACAGCTATGAAGAAATTAATTACACTCTCATTGCTTCTTTTCGCATTCGCAGTCAACGCGCAATCGCTGCAACGGATACAAGAAGAAGAAAACCCTGTTTACAAAGAAGTAGTCGATAATTCTGAATATGCGCAGCTCTGGCGTCAGCTGTGCGATGCAAAAAAATCCGGTAACGAGCAGCTACATGCCTCAATACTTCGGGAGTTAAGAACAAACCACCCGGATAGATTGCATAGTGTAGCCCCGGAGTATGATGTTCTGAAAGTTAACGGACCTTTAGTTGAACCGCCGTTTATCGGCGACTGGGGTAATTTTAATACAAGAGTTTCTGCTTCATCAGTTTACTCAGGAGGAACAAATACATCTGCAGGTGAAAATCCAAAAACGCTCCGACTCAGGTCAGATAGTTTAGGTTCTTTATACTGCGCCTTTATTAAGTCAACGAGAGATTCATTAATCTTATGCAAAAGCTCAAACGGTGGAATGAACTGGAGTGTCATACAAAGATTTTCTGCTACTGCTCCATCCGTGTTTCACTCATTTGATTTTTATGCAACAGATTCAGCCAATACAACAAAGCTGGGTTTTGCAGTATCGATTGTAAGCGGCGCTGCAGCTACTGACGGGCAATTATATTTTGCACTCTGTAACGGTGACGGTTCAAACGTAAGAATCACTCAGGTGCAGGCTACTCCCGGAGGAAGAGGATTAATTAATCCTGCCATTATGTCCGATGGATCTCAGCACTCAGGCGACCTGACATACTGGTATATTACTTATTCAAGTTATAGTCCTTCAACACCAACAGCCAATGATGCGTTGGCTGCTATTACTCCTAACTGGGGAACATCATGGACTTATGCAATTGCAAGAAATACTTTTAACGATTATGATTTAGATATAGATTATGTGACATATCCGTCTGGTGACTCTGTTTATGTTATTCTTGCAAATAATTTAACCCTTACAAATGCAAATTTAAGAGTTCGTAAAATCTCGCTTGCAAGTTTCGGCGTAGGAGCCTGGGCTCAGGTAAACCCTGCAAATTCATCCGCTCCTGAATATGCATCGCAGCTTGCAGTAAACAGGGCAACAGGACAGATAGTCTGCACGTTTACTTCAGTACAAAGCGGAATAGAAACTATCGGATATAATTATACCACTCCGGGAGGACCAGGTTTTAATACTACAAGTTATCCATTTCTTGTAAACCAGTCTAACGCAACTGTTTTCCCGATGCTTAATATAAATCCGGCTGATAATATTTTCAGAGTTTCTTATCTAAGTAAAGGCGGCACAAGAGATACCGTTAAATACGCTTCATCCACTGATGTTTCAATAGGCTTTACAAGATTTGCAGGTCCGATTAATTACACTGCTAATGCTTCAAGTGATGTCGCTCCTGATGTAATGGGTGCAAAAGTATCTTCTTCATCTATTGGCGGCATAGTTTACGCAGCTTTTGGCAATGCAGGAACATATTATCATGGAGAGAATTTTCCACTAATAGGTATTTCAAACAATAACGGAACTCCTGAAGGATTTAATCTTTCGCAAAATTATCCTAATCCGTTCAACCCGACTACAAATATTAAGTTTAATATTCCTGTAAGCGGATTCACATCATTGAAAGTATATGATATAATCGGGAATGAAGTTGCAACACTTGTTAATCAAAATGTTCAGAAGGGAGAGTACTCAGTACAATTTAATACATCCGAATTAAATCTTTCAAGCGGAGTTTATTTCTATAGACTTACCACAGGAAACTTTACTGATGTAAAGAAGATGTCCCTGATTAAATAACTGAATACATTTATATAAAATTTTTAATTTGAACCTGACGGTCTTAACTGAACGTCAGGTTTATTTTTTTATTTATTTTTATTTAAAGAGGAATAATTTGAAAATAATATTTATGGGAACTCCGCAGTTTGCAGTTCCCTCACTGGATATATTAATAAAGAACGGTCACGAAATTTTATCCGTCGTAACCGTCCCCGATAAACCTAAAGGCAGAGGCCAGAAACTGGGAATTTCAGAAGTTAAGCAATATGCACTGGATAATAATTTGAAAGTGCTGCAGCCTGTTAAGTTAAGAGACGAAAATTTTCTGAATGAATTGAGAGAGCTTCAGCCTGATTTGATTATTGTGGTTGCATTCAGAGTTTTACCTGCAGTAATATTTGATATTCCGAAGTACGGAATATTTAATCTGCACGGCTCACTGCTGCCGAAGTACAGAGGCGCTGCACCGATTAACTGGGCAATAATTAACGGTGATAAGGAAACGGGAGTAACAACATTTTTCTTAAAAGAAAAAGTAGATACGGGAAACATAATTTTACAGTCGAAGATTGATATAAGTGAGAATGATACTTTCGGAGAAGTTTATGATAAGCTTTCAGCAATCGGCGCTGATTTAGTTCTGGAAACAGTAATAGAAATTGAGAAAGGCGAAGTGAAAATCATGGAGCAGAGAGACGAGCACTCCTCCCCTGCCCCAAAAATTTTTAAAGAAGATTGTAAGATTAACTGGAGAAAGTCATCTGAGGAAATTCATAATTTTATAAGAGGACTCTCACCGCATCCCACGGCATTTTCAACTCTGGATGGAAAGATATTTAAGATATACAGGACATTGAAAACAGAAATGAAATCAAATTCAGATGCAGGTACATTAGTGAAGGAAGAGAAAAAATTATTTGTGAATACGAAAGATTACATCCTTGAGATACTTGAGCTGCAGCTTGAAGGCAAAAAAAGAATGAAGGCAATAGATTTTTTGAATGGAATGGATATGAGTAAGGAACACAAATTGGTATGATTATTAATGATTATTAATGAGACTATGTAGTTGAAATGAATCATAAAAATCATTTAAAATCAGCGCAATCAGTGATTGAAATCACTCATTAATTGAATAGAATTAACCATTGGATTTAATTAATTTCAACAAAAATTTTTTATGGAGTATATATGGCTAAAGAAAAGAAAATAAATCCCACAGAACTCAGGCTCCAGGAGGTGGATAAAGAAATTTCCGAACTTACAGAACAGAGAAATTCGTTAATTGCTCACTGGAATCTTGAGAAAAACTTAATAAAAACAATCCGCTCTTCAAAAGAAGAAATTGAAAACTTAAAAGCAGAAGCGGATAAGCAGGAACGCGAGGGCAACCTTGCAAAAGTAGCTGAGATACGTTACGGCAAACTGCTTGACCTCAATAAAGTTATAGAAAAAAATACTGCTGAACTTGCCGAGCTTCAGAAGACAAACAAAATGCTGAAGGAAGAAGTTGATGCAGAAGATATTGCAGAGATAGTTTCAAAGTGGACGGGCATTCCTGTTACACGAATGCTTGAAAGTGAAAGACAGAAGCTGCTTACAATGGAGCAGAATCTTGAGCAGCGAGTTATTGGACAGGATGAGGCAGTGGTTGCAGTTTCAAATGCCATCCGACGCTCACGTGCAGGCTTACAGGATGAGAACAGACCAATCGGTTCATTTATATTTCTTGGTACTACAGGCGTAGGTAAGACTGAACTTGCAAGAGCGCTTGCCGAGTTTTTATTCGATGATGAAAAGGCAATGGTGCGGATTGATATGAGCGAGTACATGGAAAAATTTTCAGTCTCGCGATTAATCGGCGCGCCTCCCGGATACGTAGGTTATGAAGAAGGCGGACAGCTTACAGAAGCAGTGAGAAGAAGACCTTACTGCGTTTTACTTCTCGATGAAATTGAGAAAGCGCACCCCGATGTATTTAATATTTTATTGCAGGTGCTTGATGAAGGTAGATTGACTGACTCACAGGGCAGAACTGTTAACTTCAAGAATACAATTATTATAATGACTTCGAATCTTGGAGCACATTTGATACAGGAAAGATTGCAGACTATTAATGATGAAAACAAAGATGTAATAATGGGAGAGCTGCGTGTAAGCATGCTTGAGTTATTAAGGCAGACAATCCGCCCCGAGTTTTTAAACCGCATTGATGAAATAATTTTGTTCAAGCCTCTTACTGAAGGTGATATAAGAAAAATTGTAAATCTGCAATTAAAGCAGCTTGAAGAAAAACTTGCAAGAAATCAGATGACACTGAAAATTGATGCAGATGTGATGGACTGGCTGGGTAAGTTAGGCTTTGATATTACTTTCGGCGCAAGACCATTGAAACGAACAATTCAAAAACATATTACAAACGTTCTCTCTGAAAAAATACTGAATGCAGATTTTCTCCCGGGAGACATTGTTGAAGTAATTTTAGATAACAGGGGCTTAATTGAGTTCAGGAAAGGAAAACCGGATAAAGCTTAATGATTAATTATTTCCAGAATTATTTTGAACTCAAAGTTCTTAAGCTGAGTGATATTAAACTTCACGAAGCAACTGAAGCTGTCAGAAGAACGAGAGTCTTCGACAGGATTTCAGAAGCAAAATATCTGAACAATCCTATTATTGTCGGCAAGTATGATAATGAATTAATACTTCTCGACGGCGCGAACAGATATAGTTCGATTAAATCACTCGGCTGCAAGCTAATCATTGCTCAGATAATAAATTACAAGTCGCATAAGACTGTGCTTGATGTATGGAACCACCTAGTATATGATTTACGTTTGGAAGAAGTAAAAGAGTTTTGCAGGAAGAACAGAATCAGTTTTAAACACATTGCTTATTCAGCGGGAAAGAAAATTTTAGATAAGAATTTCCATCATATCTTAGTTACGGATACAGCCGGGACCGATACTATCTTAATTGACTTAAGCAAAAATTTTAAAAAATGTCTGCAGCAGCTTTCGGCCATAGGAGAATTGTACTTCACGAAGTATAGTTTCGACCGTTCGGAAAGCGAAATAAAAATAACAGAGCTAAGAAAATTCACTCGTAAAAAAGGTGTTCTCTTTGTTTACCCGAGATTTCAGAAATCACACATTGTAAAAATTGCAAAGAATAATCTGCGTGTACCCGCAGGTATTACAAGACATTTAATTCACAACAGAGTTCTGCATGTAAGATATCTGGTCAAACATTTGAAAGAAGTGGGCAACCTGGAAAAAAAGAACGAAGCATTTTTAAAAGAGATAACTGCAAAGATAGACGATAATAAAGTAAGGCAGTATAATGAATCAGTAATTATTTTTGACGAATAACAACCAGACCAATTGAATCTTTCCTTTTTTATAGCAAAGCGGTATTTATTTTCAAAAAAGAAATTTAGTTTTATAACTATTATTTCCCTTATCTCAGTGCTCGGTGTAACTATCGGAGTAGCAGCTATCATAATTGTTCTCTCCGTGTTTAATGGATTTCAAAAAAGAGTTACTGATAATCTTGTAAATTTTGACCCTCACATAAGAATTGAAGCAGCTGATTCAAACAAGCTTGCTGACTACAATACAACGATTGAAAAACTTACCGGTGAAGGAATTAAAGCAGTAGCCCCTTATACTTTAAACAAGGGTATGCTGACCAACGCGAAGTACAATAAAGTTTTATTTATAAAAGGAACTGACCAGAATAAGATCAGCGATGTATCGGGTATTAAAAATCTTAAATGGCTTGGAGAGTTTAATCTTGAAGATGAAGGTGACTATGGTGGAATTGTGATAGGTCTTACACTTGCTGACCAGATGCGTGTCAATCATATTGGTGACACGCTTACACTTCTTAGTCCCGTGGGACTTGAATCATCAGTTACGCAATTTGTTGAACCCAAAACTAAAAAATTTATAGTGAGAGGAATTTTTGATGCCGATGATAAAGATTATAATTTAAAGTATGCCTATATATCTATTGAAAATTCTCAATATCTTTTTGATTTAGGGGATAAGGTTAACGGAATTGAAATGCGGCTTGCAGATATAAATGATTCAGAAAAAGAGAAAACAAGACTGATGAGTCTGCTCGGCAAAAATTTTAACGTAATGACCTGGTATGATCTGCACAGTGATTTTTACTCCATCCTGAAACTAGAAAGAATTGTTGCATTTATAATTCTGAGTATAATCATTGCCGTTGCATCTTTTAACATTCTCGGTTCACTCACAATGACTGTTATAGAAAAGAAGCGGGACATAGGAGTATTAAAAGCAATGGGCGCAAGTGATAACATGATAATGAAAATATTTTTATATGAAGGAATTTCAGTGGGTTTGATAGGTATGATAAGCGGAAGCTTGCTGGGACTTGCTGTTACATTGGGACAGTTATATTTTAAATTTTACAGACTTGACCCTTCAATTTACAAAATAGATGCTATGCCTGTTGTATTAACTCTGCAGGACTTTATTTATGTACCTCTTGCGGCATTTGTTTTATGTTTTCTTGCATCACTTTATCCTTCAAAGAGAGCTTCTTCACTGAAACCTGTTGATTCAATCAGATGGGAGTAATTTAAATTCAATTATGGAAAAGAAATTATTATTAGATATTAGGGAAATTAAAAAAGCTTACAAAATAAGCAAAGAAAAAAATCTTGAAGTGCTGAAGGGTATCAATCTTCAGATCAACAGAGAGGAAATTGTAGCCATAGTTGGGAAATCCGGCGCAGGAAAAAGTACTTTGCTTCATCTGATTGGCACACTTGATACGCCTGATTCTGGTAAAATATTTTTTGACGGAACCGATGTATATGCAATGAAAGAAAAGGAACTTTCAAAGTTCAGAAACAGCAAGATAGGTTTTATATTTCAGTTTCATCATTTGCTCCCTGAGTTTACTGCTATAGAAAATGTTATGATACCTTCAATGGTAGCAGGAAAAGAGGACAGAGCAAAAGCTGCAGAATTGTTAAAGGAGGTAGGCATTGAAGATAGAAAAAATCACAGACCAAATGAAATTTCAGGAGGTGAAGCCCAGAGAATTGCAATTGCAAGAGCACTGATAAATTCACCTGATTTGATTTTAGCAGATGAGCCGACAGGAAATCTTGATACACAAAATGCAGAGGCAGTTATGAATCTGATTTTTAATCTTAGAAATAAATTCAAGCAGTCATTTATTATTGTAACTCACAACGAAGAGTTTGCGCAGCGATGCGACAGAGTAATACGAATGAATGACGGACTTATTGTATAACAGATATAATAATTTACAATTTATTAATATATACTTTGCTTTCAATATACTTATCTTTAGTAAAATTCAATCTTAATTAAGTTTTGAAACCCATTAAAATTCACGTAGAAAATTTAGATCTGTTTTACGGAAATGTTCAAGCGCTGAAGAAGATTTCCTTAGGATTGGAACCAAACAAAGTCACTGCTCTTATGGGACCATCGGGCTGCGGGAAATCTACATTCCTCAGAACGCTGAACCGTATGAATGATTTGATTGACTCATGCAGAATAGAAGGTAAGATTGAAATTGACGGCGAAGATATTTATAGCAAAGAAGTTGACGTTGTAGCGCTTAGAAAAAAAGTCGGGATGGTTTTTCAAAAATCAAATCCGTTTCCGAAATCAATTTATGATAACATTGCATACGGTCCCAGAATAAACGGCGTTACAAAAAAAAGCGAGCTGGATGAAATAGTTGAGACGAGCTGTATAAAAGCTGCGCTGTGGAATGAGGTGAAGGACAGGTTACATGAATCAGCAATTGGACTTTCAGGAGGACAGCAGCAAAGAGTTTGCATTGCGCGCGCGCTTGCAGTAAACCCGGAGATTATTTTAATGGATGAACCTGCATCTGCGCTTGACCCGATTGCAACTGCGAAGATAGAGGAATTAATTTTTGAGTTAAAGAACAACATCACAATTATAATTGTAACACATAATTTACAGCAGGCAGCAAGAGTAAGCGATAAGTGCGCATTTTTTTTATCGGGAGAATTAGTTGAGTTTAGTTCAACAAGAAAAATGTTTACAAAACCGGAAGATGAGAGGACACAAAGATATATTACCGGGAAGTTCGGTTAATGCAATTATAATTTATAAAAAATATTTTTATATTTTAAAAAATCTATTATGTATCAGTATTTAGAAGAAGAGTTAGACCAGCTCCGCACCAGAATTATAAAAATGGGAAGCTTAGTTGAAGAGCAGATTGACCTTGCTTTCAAGGCACTCTATGAGCAAAACCTTGAGCTTGCAAATATTGTAATCGAGCGCGATGACAAGGTAGATAAATACGATGTAAAGATAGATAAACAGTGCCAGAGAATTTTTGCGCTTACTCAGCCTGTGGCAATAGACTTAAGACTGATTATGTCTGCAATGAATATCAATAATGATTTAGAACGCATGGGAGATATTGCTGTAAATATTGCAGAGCGAACAATGAATTTCATAGGATATAAAGAGCTGCTTGAAAGAATTGAGCTTCCTGAGATGTCAAAAAAAGTGCAGTCAATTGTTAAAGGCGCGATAGATTCATTTGTAAATAATGATGCAGAGATGGCTTCGGAAATAATAAAGCTTGATAGAATTATTGATAAAGCTTACGAAGATATTTTTGACAGACTCATTCATGAGATGTCGGAGAATAAAGATCTGATAAAGCCGTGCTCGCATGCTATTACTTTATTAAGAAATATTGAAAGACTTGCAGACCACTCAACTAATGTAGCCGAAGATGTTATATTTTTAGTAGACGCAAAAATAATAAAGCACAGGAAAGATATTTCCGGTGCGGAAGACTCCCCTGCTTCATAGATTTTTCAAATTCTTTTATCATTGTAAAGACTTTTCAGATTAAATATTATTATGATATTTAATCTATATCTATCATTAAACTTTCGACTACATACCGTTTAAGTTTTTTATTCCTGCTGAGTTTTTTACAATACTCTGTTTGTTTTTCACAATCCGATTCACTTCATAGTCATTCAACATTCGATTCTCTTAAAATAAAAAATACAGTTCAGTTTTCATCTGAGTCAGATACGATTCCTTATAATGATTTTATCTGGAACGATAAACGCAATGTATCCGAAGTATTGAATGAGAAGTCAGGATTTTTTGTGAACAACAAAGGACTTGGGCAATATAACAGAATAAGTTTTAATAATTTTAATGATAATGAAATAGGATTTTTTAGAGACGGTATACAGCTTAACAATAGTCTTTTCGGAATATTTGACCCTGAACTAATTTCAATAAATGAGATTGAAAAAATTGAAGTTGT
This sequence comes from Bacteroidota bacterium, assembly GCA_018266835.1. Taxonomy (NCBI): domain Bacteria; kingdom Pseudomonadati; phylum Bacteroidota; species Bacteroidota bacterium. The sequence continues at coordinate 88,157 of JAFDZP010000002.1, forward strand.
TTCAAACACCAGTTCGTTTATCTACGGAGTTAATTCATATGGTAAAGCAATAAACATTATTACTAAAGATAAGTTTGAACCGAAACCTTTTTCCCAGCTGAGATATTCACAGGACCGTTCAGGTTCATTGTTTGCAGATGTTTCTTTTACAATTCCTTTTTCCAATAAATTTAATTTTTTAATCAGAGCAAATAATCATTCAGGCGATGGTTTATATACAAATTCTGATTTCAGCGCATGGAGAGCAAACGGAAGAATGAGCTGGTTCCCTTCTGCAAAGTGGAACTTCAAACTTGATTTTGATTATTCTAAAATCTCACGGGGCTTAAACAACGGATTAGTTTTTTTAGGGAGAGATTTAAGCAGTCAATCTGTGATAGACAGTTTACGTGATCCTAAAGCTTCTGTTGTTGACCCGACAGGAAGAGAAGAGAATAGAAATTATAATGCTTCCCTTTCAGCATATTCAAGAATTTTCGGCAATAATTCGCTTGCTACTGCTCAACTTTATTATACACATTATTATAGAAGTTTTGGAGGGAAAGATTTCCCTTTTACACCACTGGCATCATCATTTCATGTTGACGACAAATATAACACGCAAAGATTAGGTTTAAATCTCACATTTAATAAACGTTTCGTTTTTTCCGACAACCAATCGGTAGAGTTTACATTGTTAAATAATTACTACAATGATAACTATGATATAAATCTTCAAACAGATAGTCTTAACAGAAATACTTCAGAATATAATATTGGTATAGGATTTCTTTCAGGAAAGATTGATTACTATCTTAATAAGATTCTTCTCTCAGCAATGGCAAAGGAAGAAAAGAACCTGAGTAATTCTACAGAGCCTAATTTCAGTTATGGAGGAGAAGGGAAACTTAAATTAATCAATAGAAATAATTTCAATTTAGGCATTTTTGCAGGTGCAAACCACGTAGTGTTTAGATTCAACGATAACTTCGACCCTGATATTATTTATGACAAACTTTATTATAATAATTATGAAGCCGGGATTGATTTTAAATTGGAAAACATTACTTCTTTAGTTGCTTTTAACAGTTCAAATTTTTACTCATCTGTAAAATTTAATCTAATCACAGGTGTATCTAAGTTTACTTTAAAGTCCGAAAATAATTTTAAGGTAAATAGTTTTTCCGGTTCATTACCATTTTTTTCTAAAAACGATATTTCTTACTCAGATAAATTATTTAAAAATAAATTAGACTTAAAAATAGGAGTAAACTTAAAATTTATTTCGAACTTCCAGTATTACAGTATTTATTATCCTGAAACTCTTTGGGATAGATTTTACGGTTATGGTTCTTTTACAAATTTATACGAAATCTCAAAACCCAGCAACAATAAATTCATCGCTGATTTATATATAGGGGCAAGAATCGGTCACGCTAATGTAAACTTTACGCTCGCGAATATTTTTAACAGTTTCTACTATGATACCTTTATGTTTCCTGCGGATGACAGAGGCGGTTTAGGAAATGTGATTTCGAGATTTACAATTGTGTGGGATTTTATAAATTAGCAATTAGCAATTAACAATTAACAATTAGCATTTAACAATTAACAAAAAGCAGTTTAATTTATCGTTATTAATTCTGTATTGGTAATGTAGTTTTCTCAAGTAATATTCTGCAGGCTTCAAATACATCTTCCACTGTAATTAACTTCATGCATTTATATTCATCTTTTCCTGTCCATAAGCATTGTACAGGTTTAGGCGAGTTGTAAAAGCAAGGGCTGCAATCGAGTTCAATTCTTACAATCAAATGTCTTGTTCCCCATGGGAAAAGCTCCTGAGCGTTAGTATATCCGAATATTCCCACAGTTGGAATTTTAAATGCAGCTGCGCTGTGAAGGAAGGCAGAATCGTTTGAGACAAACAAATTACAAAATCTCATACGTGCCATGGAGTCCATATAGTTGGAAGTAGAAGCAAGCACTCCCTGCCCGTCAAGCATCTCATCGATTTCAAGATTCAGATCAAATTCATTTCCGAACAGTAAAATCTTTGCACTATATTTTTCTCTGAGCAATCTTCCAAGCTCGGCAAATTTTTTCTTATCCCATCTTTTGTGGATATGATTTTTTAAAACAGCCGAACCTGCATGAAACCCGACAAGTGTTTTACCCGCTAATTCATTCTCTTTTAACCATTGTTCGGATTTTCTTTTATCATCTTCGCTTAAAAAAATTTCGAGTCCTTTAACTTCTTTTTCATCTGCTGATATTATTGTTTTCACTAAGTCAAAATTCTGGAGAACATTATGCCTGTTCGGTATTTCATCGGCAGTAACGTTATTAAGATTTTCAAGCCTGAGTACATCGGAATGAGTGTAGTGATGCCCCAGTCTTTTTTTTGCTCCGAGAAAACTATTTACAAGATTATATTCAGTCCGATTGGAAGGATAAACGTTTATTGAAACGTCATAATTATTTTTACGAAGAGTGAAAAGTTCTTTAACTGATTTGAACTTTGACTGTTTTAAAAAATTTACGTGGTAAATGTTATTAAGAAACGGGCTATGCTCATACATTTCTTTAACGGACTTAAACATCACAAGCATATCTATCTGAGCATCCGGAATTTTCTCCTTCAGTAATCTTAAAGAGGGAGAAAACATCAATGCATCACCGTTACCGGAAAGCGCATTTATTAAAATCTTCATAGAGCAAAATTAGGGGTTACTTCATTTCCGGAGCAATTATACTTAACTTCTCAAGCATCTTATTAGCATTTTCTGCATCGTTCTTTTGCATATATAACGAGTATAAAGATGTTAAAGCATTCACATTGAAGCTGTCAGCTTCGATTGCCTTTAGATAATTATTGAACGCTTCATCTTTGTTTCCATTCTGCAAATATATATCTCCAAGGTTCTGATAAGCAGCACCAAAATTCAGAGGAGCTTTATCAATAGCTCTCTTGAATGCATCTATTGCATCCTGCTTTTTGCTTCGCAGTATGTTCATACCGTAAACAAAATCACCGACGAATTTTTTATCGTATTTAGGGTTTGCTGCGAATGTTTTTACATTTGCAATATCATTATCGGATTTTCTCTTATAGACTACATCACTGTATCCTGATTCTTTAACACTGAATGGATATGCATAATAATTATTTAAGAAGCCGTCATAGGTGAGCAGAGCAATTTCAGCAAATGCGCTTGGCTTTATACCTGTAGAGAAATAAATATAATCCGGTTTACGCGATAAAACATACTCTGCATTATATTTACGTTCCTTCCAGTTTAATGGCAAAGCGGATACTTCAGGTATCTGTAAAGGTTTATGGGCAATGGTTTCATCAGTTAATCCCAGCATATCAATAACTATCACATCTGAGAAATACGATACTGCTCCTATTGTTGTTGCAGCAAGGACAAGCGGTCTGCCTAGCTGTGTTTGTTTTTTATTAAACCACGCTCCGGCAAGTTTCATTTTTTCAACCAAGCCGTTTTCTGTCTCAACATCTTTTTTAATTGCTTCTTTTTGAGAATTATAATTGAAAATTCCAATTACCAGAGAAACAACAAGAGCTAATGCTAATCCTGTTGAAGCTTTTGCTTTCATACGAAGCGAAACATCTTCAAGAAATTTTGCAAATAAAATATATATGAAAGGAAGTACCGGCAGGAAAAATCTGAACTGCTTCAGAACGTCTCCGCCAACCATTATTATATAAACTGAATACGAAATGGTCAACAAGTACATCAGAGAAATTTCAAAGAAATTTTCTTTTTTACGGAAGAGCAGTAACGGTAATGCAAATACTACCCCGTAAACCATATAAGCTTCAAAGAAATTTTTGAAGTATGTCCAGCCGGCTGATATATATGCGGCGTTAAATCCTGTCTTAGCATAAGCAGTATTCGGGAACGGATATCCGTAATAGCTTAATCTCCATAGTATAAATAACAACGTCGGTACTACATACACTGCATAAGTGATTAGATTACCTTTTGAGAAGATATCTTTTACAAATCCTGCCTTATTAACTTTTATAGAAACTATTACTTTGTGAATGATAATCAGGCCGAAGAAGTACAAACCTTCCGGTCTTGTAAGTGAGGCAAGAAAAATAAAAAGCGAAAACATATAATTCGGTGCATCGGAATTTTTATTCTTCATATAATAATAAATTCCCGCAAGAACGTATGCCATGAACATACATGTTTCCATTCCGCTGATAGCCCAGAAATTAAACGCTCCCGTAAGCACCAACAAAGCAACAGGAATAAAATTGAAAAGATATGAAGATTGCTGCTGCGTTTTTTTTGAACCATCTTTTAATTCCACCAATGAAGAGATCTTAAAAGTCTGGAACAGCACAAGGATTCCAAATCCCATACTAAGGTACTGAGAGATGGTTTCAATATTCATTTTCATTGCATAGAAAATGCTGAGTATCAAAACCCAAAGCAGATTTGTATATCCTTCTACTTTTTCGCCGGGATTAAACACCAATCCCTTACCCTCAACAAAATTTTTCACAAACCTGAAACTGATGTACGAGTCATCCTGAATGAATTTTACCTGATTACATAAATAGATAAGAACAAACGATAATGCAATTAAAAGAAAATATATAACGGGTCTGTTATCTTTCGGTTTTGCAGGAATTTTTATTTCCGGTTTTGCAGCGCTTACTTTTGCCATTAAAACTTTATTTAAAATCTTTAGTTAAATTCTTTTGGAAATAAAAAACGACTTTGTTTTTAAGCAAAGTCGTTTAATTTAAAACTGTTAATTATTTAAGAACATTTTACTTGCCCTGAGACATCTTACTTCTTATATCCTGCTCTCTTTGCTGTAAGCCCGGATCATTTCTACTATAAGATTTAAGCACTTCAATAATCCTTAAAGCATTGTTGTAATCTTTCTTACTTTCATAAGCATCCAGCAAAATTCTATATGGATTATAATAATCGTTAGGATTAATTGTCTTCGATACCTGAATTTCTTTTTCAGCCTGAACAATTACGTCACCAATTAATTCGTTATACTTATTATCGTTGTGTATATTTCGGTAAAGCATCGCAACGTAGTATTCCATTCTGTAATCCATTGGTATTGCCTTAGGAGAAATCACCTGCTCCATTCTATCTAAAGTCTGCTGAACTAAATTATATTTTGTAGAATCCTGAGCATAAGTTTCAGCTAACTTAAGGAAAATATTCCTGTAGCTTGAAATCATTCTTTGATGATTTTCATCATAGAAGATTGAAGCATCTGTTAAGCCTCTGAATTTAAAGCCATATCTTGGAGTCTTTGAAGCATCTTCCGGATTATCAAATAGACACTTTCTTGTAATAGCTGTATCAACTGTTATTCCTGTGCTTACACTTCCAACTTTGAAAGGATAAAGTTTTTGTGCCATTCCCTGCATTGAAAGATACTCGCTTAATCCTAAGTAGTTATCATTGGAAACTGTTGCGCACCAGTAAATAGGTCTTTCCCATTTATTGGCTTTCAAAATATCCATCATTACAATATCGCTGCCTCTTACTATCTGCATTGGTTTTCCGCCATCGCCTTGCTGATAAGGATATCCCTGGTAATTCCAGGTAAACTTAGTCGGCAAGTCCGAGCGATTTCTCATTGAGTCAGGAAAAGCAGTTTTTGGTAAATCAATTGAAAGAACTGTTTTCGGATCCCATCTGTCAGGGGCTATTTTTCTTAACTGTGTATCGGTCATTGTGAACGGAACCGGTAATGCTCCGTAAGGTCTTTCATTTTTCAACTGAATATTATACCACTCAGTCTGTGCTAATGAAAGGTTTACAATTCTAACGTCAGTTCTTATTCCGTAAGCAGCCTGCAAGCACCATAGAGGGAATGTATCGTTATCTCCGTTTGTAAATAAGATAGCATCCTTCTCTACACTCTGCAATATGTTATATGCATAATCATAAGGGAAATAATTTTTGCTTCTATCCTGCTTAGGATAATTTACTCTAAGCATATTTATAGGAACAAATATAAATGATGCGGCAAGTATTAATGTACCGCCTGCCATCATTGTTTCCTTATTTAGTTTTTCTCTTATTAATTCTATTAAGCCGTAAACTCCTATGCCTATCCACATGGAATAGACCATAAACGCCCCGACATAAAAGTAGTCCCTTTCCCGCGGCTGAGGATCCTGCTGGTTCTGATAAAGTGCCGTAACGACACCCATAGCTATAAACATCATCATAAATACGAACGCCATCTTCCAGTCCCGCCGGAAGTGAATCCAAATTCCCAGCAATCCGAACGCCATAGGTATTGCATAAAATTTACTGAAATCCCACTGGTCGCCCTGGTCATAACCTGCGCGGCCGATGTACTGCCAGAATAAATATCTTAAGAACATTTCCTTTATCTGATATCTCCACATAAAGTCAAAGTCACCTGTGTAATTATCCCAAGTTCTTGTATGTTGTGGTTCGTGTGAATATCTTCTGGGAAGAATCAAAGGCTGTTCGCCGTACTGTTCACGATTTAAATATGAAAGAAGTACAGGAAGATTATCAGGATTGTTTTCATCAATCGGCATATTTTGTACTGCCGATCTTTCAAGTACTGATACGTATGTTGAATAACCTAAAATTACTAAAAAGACAGATAAACAGAAGAGACTTAACATAGCCATTTTCTTGGCTCTGCCATAATAAATTCCGAATAATAAAAGACCAATGATAACTATTCCAATCATTCCGCTTACGTTAAGCATAGATGGGAATTTTTTTACTATTCCCGGATAAACTATAAAGAATGCAACTGCAGAAACACCAATCGCAATCAGCAGTGAATTTCTTGTGTAAGTATATCTTCTGAAGTAGAATAATAAACCTGCAACGAAAATCATTTGTGCGACTAATAAGTGAATACCAAGTGCAAGACCGCAAACATAGCATAATAACAATAAGTATTTATCAGAGCCCGGCTCATCTGCTTTTTCCCACCATACCATCATTATGTAAGCGCATAATCCTATAAGAAATGTTCCGAAACCGTAAACTTCAGCTTCCATCGCATTGAACCAGAATGAATCACTGAACGCATAAGATAAAGCTCCTATTGCAGAAGCGCCGCAAACCATTAAAATAGAGTATAAATTTTTTGGAGCACCTTTCCAGTTGTTAATTACTTTTACAGTGAATAAATATAACAACAAAGCGCAAAGTGAACTTGCAATAACAGAAAGATAATTCATTCGTAATCCTATATCCGGAGATGTAGGAATCATAGTAAATATTTTACCGACTAAAGTATGAAGCGGTGCCCCCGGAGGATGGGGAACGCCGACAGTAAATGCGCATGCAATGAACTCACCGCAATCCCAGAAGGAAAGCGTTGGCTGAACAGTCATTATGTAAATAACGGTCGCAAAGAGAAATACGAATAATCCCGTAATCTTATTAAAAGTCTTAAAATTCATTTAGTTTTTCTTGTATTTTCTGCTAAAAAATAATGGATAAGTAAGGAAATTAAAGTAATTATGCGTGATATTCAAGATAAAGAGAGGGTGGAAAAAGAGGTGTAAAATAATTATTTAGTCGTCAATTAGTTTAAACTTTTTTTCTTTTAAATCATATTCATAGTAAACCCATTCAAGCTCTTTTGGTGATACAGAAAAGCGATACCAATTAATTTTATCTATATTGTAATTATAGGTCTGATGTTTTTTATTATCAATATTCAGTACAGTTAATATTGAATCTATATTTTGCGGATATTCTCCTTTAACTTCCCGGGACCTTTCAATTTCTGTAACAATTCTATATCCTTCATTAATTTGATACTGTACTTTGAAAACCCAAATAATCGTAAAAGCAATATTGATATAAAGAAGTATTAAACATAATTTTCTAAAATTTTTATTTGCAGCTATTGTTTTTTGAAAAAGAAATAAATTAAGAATAACTATTATTGCGATTGGAAAGAAAATACAAATGCTACAGTTTTCCGGAACCATTAGTATCAAAAAAGCAGATGAAAGCCCATATGGGTTAAATCCTATGTAATTAATCAATAGATGTAATGCATAAACCGATTCCAAAATTACAATAATTATTAAACCTGCCATTTTTGCGAATTACGATTTTAAAAAAAAAATTAAAATACGATTGACAGTTAAAAATTTCAATCATTAACTTTTATTTCTTTTGTATTGGAATGATACTCAAGATGATTCCATTTAAATCCAAATGGTTCATACCATAATTCAAAATATTTATTATTACCAAATCTTTCATAACGGACAACTTTATTTTCCGATAAGTTTAAATTTTTACAAATATCATTCACATCCGACGGATATTCATTGTTCACATCATAGTAACTCTCCATTTCTTTTATCAATTTTTTAAAGTCATCCATTTGAATTTGAACTCTTTGAGAAAATGTAATTGTCAAAAAAATGTTTAGTCCCAACAATACAGGAAAGAGTATTTTTATAAAAACAGTTTGCCAATTTGTTTGCTTATCCGGTATTAAAAAGACAATTATGAAAAAAACAATTGTTACGCTCCAATAAAAAATTAATAGAAAAGGTTTTTGTACTCTGATCATATAGCCAAGAAAAAGATGTTCATAAATTCCCATAATATCCATTGGCCAATAAGGCTGCAGAATAAAAATGAGATAAGTCAAACAATATACTAATATAGCAATCCGTAGTTCTTTCATCTGTTTTGTTTAAACAAAAAAGCGGACTATTTCTAACCCGCTTTTCAAATCAAAATACTTTTATAAATATTATAAACCGATTTTAAATCCTAAACCTACTGCAACTGAAAAATAGCTGCTTGAAGGAACATCCTGAAAAATATTTGAGTTTACTGATGGATTGCTTCCTTCAATTGTACGAGTATTAATTACTTGAACATTCGATTTACTCATTAAATTATGATACTTTAAAGTTACGTTTGCCAACCCAAGAGGACCAAGTCCAATATTTATCCCTGCGCCTATGTTAAAACCTGTCTGAGTGTAAACGTTATGTCTATCAGTAGTAACAGTAAAGGGCGGAGTTGTAACTGTTGTTGTTACTCTATCACCTAGTCTTGTTGCATAAATTCCAAAACCTACATCTCCAAAAAATCTATATAAAATACTGCCGGGTAAATTAAAATAAAATCTGGGTCCGACACTTCCTGAAAGCATGTATGTATTATCCTGCGTAATTGTTTGTCCGATAGCAGACTGATCTTTAGCACTTAAAAAATCTGCGCTGAAATTTCCGTAAACACCAAAACTTGATGTAATATTACCCACGACTTCTAATTGACCACCGGGGAATGATTTAAATGAGTTTTTAAAATTATCATCCGAGAGCGGCGTTCCAAAAGCTCCCTTAACTATTATTTCAACGCTTGGTTTAATAGGCAGAAGTTTCTGAGCTGATGATATTGTTGTAACAAATAACAGAAGGAATGCGGTAAAAAGAATTTTTTTCAAATTTTCTCCTTTTTGTGGGGTTTAAAAATAATTAATACAATAATTTTAAAATTAAGAATAATAAAATTATTTAGCTACTGTATTATTTTTTGAGATATTTGAAAATGTCAATTGTGGAAGGTATAAAAAATCCCCCGCAGTTATTCCCTGCAGGGGATTCAAAAAAACAAATTATTAATTCCAATTTTAGAAGTGTACATTCATTATTACACTCATGATACCTGTACCAAAGTTTGTTGAAGAAGGACCTTTAGTTATTACTGATGTTCCTGCTCCGCCGTTTGCGTAAGGAATAGTTGTTGTTTCAGGTGCACCTGTTGTATTGAAAGATAATGTGTACTTTCCGCCTAATGAAATACCGGGTGTGAAATACCAGTCAAAACCAACATTGATACCTGCGCCAAATGTCATTCCTGAATATTTTCTTTGGTAAACAGAGTTAGGTGCAGTTGTTCTGTCATCTGTTGTGCTTCTTGAACCAATGTTAACATTTAAACCGATGTAAGGAGCTATGCTGTACATTGATTTCATATGCATGTCAAAATCAATAGAAGCGCCGAATTGTGTTGCTGAAGATTTAGTTGTATCGTTTGTGGTTGCGCTTGCTGTTCCAAATGCAACACCGAATGCTAATGACCAGTCATTGCTTACGAAATATTTGAATCCAAGACCGGCTAGTTGTGTTCCGTCAACTGATCCTGCATTTACAGGACCCAGGTCTGTTTGAAATGGTGTGTATGTGAACATCCAGGCTTTTGAGCCTTTCCAGACTTCAGGTTTTGTTCCGTCCCATCCTTTATTTGCCTGACCGAATGTTGTTGAAGCAACTACAAACAACAAAACAAGTAGTAAAGAAATTTTTTTCATAATTTTTCCTTTTATTTTAATCCAAGCCTCGTACAAAATTAATAAATATGAAAATATAATTCTATACATTTTGTAATAATATTCCTGATTGGAAGTTTTATAGGGAAGAATAGGAGAATAAATCCGAGATGGACATAAAAAAAGCGGCTTATTTCTAAACCGCTTCTTAAGAAATGTAAAAATATTTTCTAAACTATTAGAAGTGTACGTTTAATATCACACTCATAATACCTGTACCAAAGCCTGTTGTAGAAGGACCTTTTGTAATTACTGAAGTTCCTGCTCCACCATTAGCATATGGTGTTACTGTTGTTTCCGGAGCGCCTGTTGTGTTGAAAGATAATGTATACTTTCCACCTAAAGACATACCTGGTGTGAAGTACCAGTCAAAACCAACGTTAACGCCTGCACCGAAAGTTAATGTAGAGAACTTTCTTTGGAAAACTGCACCCGGTGCTGCTGTTCTGTCATCCGTTGAGCTTCTTGATCCAACATTAACGTTTAAGCCAATGTAAGGAGCAACGCTATACATGCTTCTCATGTGATAATCAAAATCTACTGAACCACCGAAGTTAGTTGCAGAAGTTTTTGTTGTATCATTTGTTGTTGAACTAGCTGTTCCAAAACCAACACCGAATGTTAAAGACCAGTCGTTGCTTACGAAATATCTGAAGCCAACGCCGCCCATTCTTATTCCGTCAGCTTCACCTGCGAATACCTGGCCAAGATCTGATTGGAATGGTGTGTATGTGAACTGCCATGACTTTGAACCTTTCCATACTTCCGGTTTGGTTCCGTCCCAGCCTTTGTTTGCCTGAGCAAATGTAGCTGATGCTACGAAAAATAGCATAACAACTAATAAAGTAATTTTTTTCAAAGTTTTCTCCTTTTGATTATAGACTAGATTAGTCCGTTTTAAAATTAAGAATTATTTTTTAATAATTCCACATAAATTTAATGTTATGGTTTAATGCCTCTGTATAAACGTGTTAAATAAAGCATAGTTACCATTTTTTTTAATTTGCAGAAAATTTATTTCACATAAATTTTAAAAAGCGGTTTATTTCTAAACCGCTTCTGCTAAATTAAAGACTGCGGTTACTTTAGAATCTGAAACCTACACCTGCATTAAATTGCAGGTAGCTGTACTCACTCAGATCTTTGGAAATAGAATATGATGAGCTGACTCCATTGACATCTGTAGTAGTTCCTGAAACTAAAGCATCTGAACTCTTCATAACAAAATGATACTTTGCGCCAAATGTGACAATCATTCTGGAACCTACGACAACATTGGCACCTGCTCCGGCATTAAAACCAAATTGTGAATTTGCATCCTGAGTAGTTGTTGAAGTTCCTAATGAAGTAGTAGTAGTTATATCTCCGGGTTTAGTTCCGTAAAGTCCTGCACCAACATCAGCATAAATTTTCCAAAGATGAGCATTCTTCATGTTGATATAATATCTGGGTCCAATAAATACAGGAAACTGCATTGCAGTTTTTTGAGTGGTTGTTGTTCCGCCTGTGGTAAGTGTGCTGTTCTTGGCACTGATGAAATCTGCGCTGAGATTTCCGTAAACTCCCCAGCATGGACTGAAGTCGTAAGCCAGTTCAATCTGTGCTCCCGGAAATCCGCTTACATTATCTTTAAAATCCTGATGTGAAAGTGGCACTGAATAAGAACCTCTTGCAATAACCTGTAAAGATGGTTTAAATGATGTGTGATTTTGTGCGTTTGATATGCCAGTTACTGCGAAAACGAGCAGCATGGCAATTAGGATTTTTTTCAATTGTTTCTCCTTTAATAGAATTTTCTAAATATTTTAATTTAATCAATATTTATTATTCCCATCTGTGCGAGAAATATATCCTGGGGTTTTTGTGAATAAATATATTTTAAGTTTACGGCAATCTGTTAAAAAAGTTATATAAAAAAAGGCGGTCTATTGCTAAACCGCCTTTTGTAATTACGTATATAAGGATTTATTAATTATAATCTGAAGCCTAATCCTAAGCTGAATTGTAAGTAGCTTCTTTCAGGAACATCTGCTGCCGGACTATTATAAGGCAGACTTGTAGTTCCGTCTGAAATTGTACCTGTTTGCGAATAAGCTGATTTCTTCATTATGAAGTGATACTTTGCTCCCATTGTTACAACCATTTTGGAACCTACAACTACGTTTGCACCTGCACCGAGATTAAGTCCTACCTGTGAAAAAGCATCTTGTGTTACTGTAACTGTTCCTTGTGAGCTTGTTTCTGTATTATCGCCGCGTTTAACAGAGTATATTCCTACACCTACGTCAGTATAAATTTTCCATAATGGAGCTGAACGCAGATTGAAATAGTATCTTGGTCCGATTGAACCTGATAACTGTGTACTGGTTTTAAGGTCAGATGTAACCCCACCTGTTGTAACAGGAAAATCTTTAGCTGAAATAAAATCTGCGCTGAAATTTCCATAAACTGCCCAGCATGGATTGAAATCGTAAGCTAACTCTAATTGTGCGCCCGGAAATCCGCTTGTGAAATCTTTAAAATCCTGATGTGATAGCGGAACTGAATAAGCGCCTTTCACGATAACCTGAAATGTAGGTGTAAAAGGTGTCTTTACAATTTTGGATGTCTGTGCTTGTGATAATCCTGTTATCATGAGCATGAAAATGAATACGTAAATAATTTTCTTCAAAGTTTTCTCCTTTTTATTTTTGAAGTTTGAGGTTGTTTAAATAAGCCGGCTTATGCCGGCTTAAAATTCTATGATATTTATTATAAGCCAAATCTAAAACCAAGACCGGCTGTAATTTGTAAGTAATTTCTATTTGGAATATCCTGAATTACAGTAGTTTCCTCAGTAGGGGTACCATTGTTATAAACTACTGTAGATGTTAGCGTCTGGTCTGATTTTTTAAAGAGGTTATGAAATCTTGCTCCGAAATTTAAAAATAACCCCGGGGAAAGATTTACATTTAAACCGCCTCCAACATTCATACCGATTTGAGTAGCTCCGGGAAATGTAAATGTTTTAGTGTAAGTAGGATTTGTAGTAGATGTAAAAACTGCATCAGATGGATTAAATGAATAAACTCCGGCAGCTGCATCTACATATACCTTTATGTATCTTCCGTCTTCAGGAGCAAAATAATAACGTGCACCACCGTATCCTGAATATTCATTCGAAACTGAATATTTAAATGAACCGGTTCCCTGCGGTCTTGCAATATCTTTTGACGGGATAAAACCCATGTTGAATGTACCGAAAATTCCCCAGTGTGATGATAAATTCACAACAGGTTCAACCTGGAAACCTATAAAGGCATTATCTGATGTATTTTCGCTGATGGGCTCATAAAAGGGTGCGTTCATTACACCTTTTACAATCAACTGCATATTTGGTTTGTAGTATTGGGCTTGTGAAAAACCTGATATAAGAAATGTGAAAATGAGTATGCTTAAAATCTTTTTCATTACTGCTCCTTCTAAATTTTTATTTTAAAACTTTAATGTGACATTTTGAAACAATTGTCATGTCAAATTATACAAACAAAAAAAGCAATTTCGAGACCGAAATTGCTTTCCCTGTTAAAATATCAATTTAAAATGCAGTTCTATATTTACAATATATTATTTTTTCTCTGGTTTTTCGCGCTTTGTTAGAATTACATCAATTAAACCGTAATCTTTTGCCTGCTCTGCTGTCATATAATTGTCACGTTCGGCATCCTTCATAATCTGGTCAGTCGGTTTGCCTGAGTGCTTTGAAATTATATTATATATAGTATCGCGGGTTCTGAGCATCTCTTTTGTATAAATTTCGATGTCAGTTGCCTGTCCCTGAGTGCCTCCTAAAGGCTGGTGCATCATAATTTTTGAGTGCGGTAAAGCAATTCTTTTACCCGCTGCTCCGCCTGTTAATAATACCTGTCCCATAGATGCAGCCATACCTACACAGATTGTGCTGATTTCAGGACGTACGTATTGCATGGTATCGTAAATTGCAAGACCTGCAGAAACACTTCCTCCGGGTGAATTTACATAAAGCATTACATCTTTATCGGGATCTTCAGATTCTAAAAAAATCAACTGAGCTACAATAAGCGAAGCCATTTCATCGTAAACCGGAGTTCCTAAAAATATAATTCTTTCTTTTAATAATCTTGAATAAATATCATAAGCGCGTTCGCCTCTGGAAGTCTGCTCGACAACCATCGGGACTAACTGGCTTTTGAATTGCTGAGCCTTATCTAATCCGTGATGGATAAGGTCTTCATTTCTTTTAATAACACTTGTAAAATCCATTTTTGTTTTTGAGGTTTTTAAAATTTATTTTTCTTCGGCAGGGGCATTACCAAGCTCCTGTTTCTTTCTTAATTCGTTTTTCTCCGTTACCTTTGCATTGGCAATTAAGAAATCCAATACTTTATCATTCAATATTCTCATTCTGATATCTTCATTTTGTTTATAAATTCCCAGAAGATTTTCAGCAGGAATATTAAATCTTGAAGCAGTCTCTTCGGCAAGCTTCATAAAGTCAGCATCATCAGCTTCAATGTTTTCAGCTTTGATTAATTCTTCGCGCAGGAGCATCCACTTTGCAGCAACAATGGCATCTACTCTCTTTTGCTTTCTGAACTCAACTTCATCTAAGCCGTGATTATGTCCTTTATGTTTCTCTTTTTCTTCTTTAACGAAGTCATCAAGGAAGTACTCAACGTATTTATCGGGTACAACAACATCGTTTGCCTTTATCATTTCATTTACAACATCGTTCTTCATTTTATTTGAAGTCATGTCGTCATAAACTTTTTTGATATCCTTTCTTATGTAATCTCTGAATTCCTCCTCAGTTTTAATATCGTCTTTTCCTAAGACCTTTTTGAAGAATTCTTCATTCATATCAGCAAGGATAACTTTTTCAACCTTAGTTGCCGTTACCTGAACTTTTTTCGGACCGCCGTCAGCATTCTTTGTTTCAACAACTCTTGATTCGCCTTCTTTGATGCCCTGGAAACCTGCTTTGAACTCAGGGTAAATATCAGGATTTGCAAGATAGATCTGCAAGCCTTTCTGAGTCTCCCCTTCTATAACATTTCCTGCGTCATCTAAGTTCTGTATATCAACTGTTATCATGTACTGGTCATCCATTGCCTGGCCGTCGAGCTCAAACGTAGCATTTCTGAATCTGAAATAATCTATCTCTTCATCTACTAAAGATTCATGAATATCATAAACAGTTTTTGTCAGCTCAAGACCTTTGTACTCTTCAAGCTTTACGATTGGTTTTGTTTCGTAAGCGATTTTAAAAGTAAATTTTTCTTTCGGCTTGTAATCCATATCAAGGATTGCGCCGATATCGATAATATCAATTTTATTATCTCTTACATATTCTTTAAATACATCGTTTGTGATATCTTCAAGCGCGTTGAATTCAAGGCTCTCTCCGTACATTTTCTTTATCATAGAAAGCGGCGCTTTTCCTTTTCTGAATCCGGGAATATTAGCTTTTTTACGGAATTTTTCCGTAGCTTTATCAAAGTGTGGTTTTAATTCATCATAAGATAGGGTGGCTTCGAACTCTTTTTTAGTGTTCTCTAATTCTTTTATATTAGTTTCCAATGGATAAGTATTAAAAATTTAGTAAACGTTAAAAATAACCATAATAAATATGTGTTACAATCCGATAAAATGCCCACTTTTTTGTTTCAGTTTCAAACTACAAGTTTCAAATTGTAGCATTATAGTAACATTTTTTGTCATACTTATTTATGGAATTGTCACATTATTGTCACATACTTTCCCAAGCTCCGTCCCAAACTCCTGTTTGGGACGGCAATTGAAAAATGAAACTCCGTTTCATTGCGAAACAGAGTTTCGCTTACAATGCATTCCTAAACGGAGTTTGGGAATGAGGTAAGGTAAGATTCAAATTGTAACATTATTGTCGCATTTTGTTACTATCATTCCGCTACTTTTCAAGGAGGCGGTTGGGTTGATCAATAAAACTATTCAACCTTGAATTGCTCCCAATAAAATACCAAATAAATTCTCCCACTTCAATCTTGACTTCCCTATTCCTACTAATAGGGAAAATATTTTATGGTATTTGCAATCAATTGTAATTTTATATTCAAATAAGGATATTTTGATAATGAAAATCCTGACTCTTCTAAAATTACTTTTTTTATTTATAACTCTGCCGGCTATTGCAAATGCGCAATGGATGAATACTAATTCGCCTCATTTCAGTGAAGTAACAGCTAGCGGAAAAAATCTCTTCGCTGCGGAGCAATTCAATGGAATTTACATTTCAACCAATAATGGGAATAACTGGTCACTTACTTCTCTGGCTCAATCAGGATTCAATAAAGTCACTTCCTCAGGAGCAAATATTTATTCGGGGACTTTATATGGAGACAACCGCGGAATTTATATTTCAAGTAATAACGGACTGAACTGGACTCACACACTCTCCCCTTCCGAACTTTACGGAATTACTGCCATCTCTGCAAGCGCTAATAATGTGTTCACTTCAACAGGGAGATTTATATATCACTCAACAAACAGTGGAGCTAACTGGACTCAAACTCCCGTGACTTTCTTTGTATATGCACTTGCAATAAACGGCAGCAATATTTTTGCAGGAGTAGAAACTGAGGGTGTTTATTTATCAACAAATAACGGAGTAAACTGGGCACAAACTTCACTCAATAACAGAAATGTAATTTCATTAGCTTTTAGTAATAACAACTTATTTGCGGGAACGGATGAAGGTGTGTATTTCTCCACAAATAACGGAACGACATGGACTCAGACATCACTGAACAATCGTTATGTATCTTCGCTGGTTATTTCTAACGGAAATATTTTTGCAGGAACAGATGCAGGTGTATATTTATCAAAAGATAACGGTTTGACATGGATTCAAAAAAATCAGGGACTGGGGACAGATGTTTCAGACGGTCCGCATCTCGCATGTTCTAATGATTTTATCTTCGCATCGAATCCTTCATCAAGAACTTACCGAAGAAATTTATCTGAGATAATAAGTGTTCGACAGATTTCTTCTTCATTACCTGATAAATTTTCTCTTGAACAAAATTATCCTAATCCATTTAACCCCGTTACAAAAATAATTTTTTCATTACCGAAATCTACTTTTGCCTCATTAAAAATCTTTAATCAGTTAGGGAAAGAAATAACAAATCTCGTAAAACAAAAATTGAATGCAGGAAGTTATGAATTAATTTTTGATGCAACTTCACTTTCTTCGGGAGTGTATTACTACAGACTTGAAACAGAGAATAGTTCACTAACAAAATCGATGGTGCTTATAAAATAATCTTTTCTATTCACCAGTTACAGGAGGCGCTCTCGTCACGCCGAAGGCGTGCCCTGTTCAAAGCAGAAAACAGATTTCATCTGTTTTCTGCTTTGTGACAGCCGTCCCGACTTAGTCGGGACGGGAGAGCGCCCCCACCACTCAAAAAATAGGCATCAAAAAACCCGGATGAATTTCTCCAGCCGGGTTCAGTTTAAAATCTTATTTTTATTTTTTTAATTATCTGTATCTTCGTCAGGTTCAGGAGTCTCATTTTCTTCTTCGTCATTATCGGCAACCGATGTTGCTCTTCGCATATTTCTTACAGGAGCAGTAGAAGATGTTAACTTACCTGTTGTATTGCAGGAAACTCTGGTCTGCTTGTTAGGATTCTGCATTGAGTTCACAATTACATTATTCATATTTGCGCTCTCATTTCCGTAAATTACTTTTATTTTCTTAAAGCACTCTTCAATTTTCTTTACATTTTTTAAAGTCACGGTTGAAACTATCATTTCAATATCTTCTTTTGATACCTTATCCGGTACTGTGAAGCTGCTCGGATTATCCCTGCAGATTTGTTTGTTAGGATTGGGAATAGCTTCCGGTGAAATTGTTCTCTGAAGAATTACTTCAGGATTCTCATTTCTTACACCGTACTTAAACTTATCATTAATTTTTATATCGGGAGTTCTTTTGCTTCTTTCGGATTCAAGTAAAGCGCCGGTTAATCCTGCAAGGAATTCTTGAGCATCTAAATTAGTCTCAGCTATTATATCCACCTGAGGAGTTTTCAACTCATCCTGCTGAACAGCATAAGCATAAACAACTTTGGGAAGCGGAAGTTTTTTCTGCTTTACAGAATTGTTTATCTGGTACATTCTGAACGGAACTCCGAGGGATGAAAATGTTTTGAGCTTTATATCTGAAACATTAAAATCAGTGAGGATGTAGTAGCCAAATGCCGCAACTAACGCAATCAATAATGAGCTGAAGTACCGGGATTTACTGTTCATGCCTTTGTTATTTTATTGATTTGGATTTATGTAAAATTAGAGAGTTTAATATTTAAAAGCAAGAAAAAAATTACATAAGTGCTTATGGAAATTCGGCGGGCGTAAACAATTATTTACGGAAGCCGCTTTTAAAAGTTTCAGCACTTTGAAAAATAATTTGAAATCAGTCTGTACGAGTTCAATTTATCTTCAAAATCGTCTGAAATCGAAACTAAGGTGAACTCATGCACTGCCAATTTCTTCATGGTATCTTCAAGTTTTTCACAAACTGTTTTTACATCTCCCACATACGCGCTTCTGCGTTTAAAATCAATCATCATTTTTTCTTGAAAGCTGAATGTATGATTTTTAGCTTCTTCATTCGAAGGGAAATTTTCGTTCTTACCGTAAAGCATACTGTTAATTGCCCAGACTTCTACAGGCTTAACAATTTCACGCGCCTTCTCTTCAGTATCTGCGGCCATTGCAAATACTGCAAGATTTATATACGGCTCTTTTAAATAAATTGACGGTTTAAAATTCTGATAATAAACTCCAAGCGACTCCACGCATCTCTCATCATTTATAAAATTAGCGAATGAATATCTCAATCCATTCTTGGCAGCATACATTGCGCTATCCGGTGAAGTCCCCAGCACCCAGAACTCAGGAGTGTTTTCTATTATCGGGGAGGCAATATGAGATGATGCTTCCTTTGGATTAAAATATGAAATCATCTCATCGAACTTTGCAAACACATCTTCGCTGATTGGATTTAATTTATTATTCGTTCTTGCATCTGCTCCGCCTGCGCGGCCTATCCCTAAATCAATTCTTCCGGGATAAAGAGTCTCCAGCATTTTGAACTGTTCTGCAATTTTTAAGGGACTGTAATGCGCTAGCAAAACTCCGCCTGAACCAATACGGATTTTTTTTGTGATAAATCCTATTGCGCTTATTAAAATTTCGGGACTTGCTGATGCAAATGATTTAGTATTATGATGCTCTGCAAACCAGAAGCGGTGATAACTATTTTCATCTGCAAACTTTGCAAGTTTTATAGTTTCATTAATTGCCTGTGAGTATGATTTGCCAGTGAATAAAGGCGACTGGTCAAGAATGTTTAGTTTCATAGGAACGGAAATGCATTAAAAATAAATTTTAGAATTTGTAATTTACGGATTAATAAGAAAAACTATAATTCAATATTTCTTACTTTGTGAATTATTCTTTATTAATTTTAAAAGCTCTCGTAGTGTAATGGATAGCACAACAGATTTCGGCTCTGTTTGTGAGGGTTCGAGTCCTTCCGAGAGTACTGCGAGAGTACTGATTAAGTACTTATAAGTACAAACAAAAAAGCCCTGAGTTCTTCAGGGCTTTTATTTTTAGCTTCTTGCTGAAAGTATTAAAATTATATTCGCCGAAATAAATCCAACCAGTAATACAGCAAAACTTATTCTGTCTATCCTTTGAGATTTTGCCTTCATCCTTTCATCTTCCGTATCAGACCACTTTAACGAAACGACTGTCAACGCAATCATAATAAGTATCGCAACAAACGTAAGATTATGAATACTATCCAGCAGCGTATTGGCTGTAGAGGAAGGAACAACTGACTCAATAATATATTTATTACCGACTGCTGCAAAAATTCCGCCAACACAAAGTCCCAGCCTGTCTGCAAGTGATGGCTTTATTAAAAATCCAAGCAGTGCAATAGAAAAGGCAACATAAACTCCCGTCAGCATTTTTACAAGTATTCCGTTTGAGTGAGCGCGTGTTATAATTATTTCCGTTTCAATTCCTGGATAGGTACTGGAACCTTTCAACACCGGGTCTCCGAATGTAGTATTATAAGTTCTCTGCATCCCTTTAATCTTAAAAGAATTTATATTCCAGTCATCGAACAAAAATGTCGAATCAATTTTTGAATTTTCCGAATCGGCTATGAACACAACTTCATTTGCATCTAAAGTTGTATGTTCAAGTTTGATATACAGCTCCTGCCTGTCAAAGGGAAATTTAGTTACATCCCAGCTTTGATTAATAACTGCTTTACACTTTACCTGTGCCCAGTTTTTACCGCCGCGCTTCTCTACAGAGAAATTACTGAACTCAACCGATTTTGCATTTGTAATATCAATAGCATCTTTTATTTCAAGGCTGTCATTGTTATATAAAAACCACAGCCAGAAATCTACTTTGTAACTGGCATCATCAATTTTAAAATCGGTGAATGATAAAATATACATTCCGATTTTACATGTATCTTTCTGAGCAAAAGAAATATTACAAAAGAACAATAAAAGAAACAGAACAACTCCGGGGATTTTTTTCATTTATAAATTTAAATATTTGGTAATGGATTTAGTATGGATGGCTAGGTATGTTTATTGCAAAATTTTAAGGATAGAATTTTAAAAAAGTAATCTATAGAATTTGTAATTTAATAAAATTGAAAAACAATCATAATTCACAATTCAATACAGTGAATCAATTATTAATTGAATTTATCTTTTAATTATTTTATATAACACAACAGATTTCGGCTCTGTTTGTGTTAAATTTAGTCTTTCCGAAAATTATAATTTTACCTGCAGATTTTTGCCATCAGCTCCTCAGCTTCTTTGGAACCATAGTTTATAGCTGCTGCAAGATCACTACATACTTCGGGTTTTAAATAATCTCCAATTTTAATTTTAGCTTTTGCCCTGTATAAAAACGGCAGCGGATCTTCAGTACGCCAGTTTAAGACTTCATCCAGTATATCAATTGTTTTCTGATAATCTTTCATGTTGTAATAAGCCATAGCAATTCCTGTGCTAGCCTGCTTGTTATCCGCATCCGTAATCTTTGCCTTTTCAAAATCTTTGATTGCATCAGAATTTTTTCCCTGAGTCAGCAAAATTCTCCCTCTGTATAGCAAAGAATATAATGAGTATTTGTTAAGGGTAAGAGCTTTATTAAAGTCATTAATAGCATCACTGAATATCTGCAGATTATAACTGCAAATACCTCTGTTTTCAAGTGCATCAAAATCATTTGCATTCAATGAAATATACTCTGTAAAACTTCTGATAGCAGCTGAATAGTCACCGTCATTCATAGCAGATATACCTTCGTTATAAGTATCATATTTTGTATCACTGCTTACTTTCTTTAGCTTTCTGTCTTCTCTTGTTTTTGGTTTTGTATTTTTAGGAGAGTCTGCGCTTGTTACATCATCATCTGTATCATTGCCGGCATCACCGTATGTATCTTTCTTTGCAATTCTTCTCGGGTCTTTCCCTGATTCGTCACTCTTCGCGCTGTAAGTTTCATCAGATTTTCTTTTATCTTTTTTATCTTCTGAAACATAGGTATTTGCTTTCTGCTGCAGCTCAGCTACAAGTGAAACCGGAATTGCAAAATTTATATTCTGTCCTTCTTCTATTGTAGAAGTTGTTATTCCTATCAATTCTCCGTATGAATTTATCAGCGCGCCGCCGCTGCTCCCGTGAGATATGCTTGCTGATATCTGTATATAATTTATGTCGGTATAACGGGAAATTTTTCTGACTCCGTTAATGATTCCTTCGGAAATGGAATTCTCAAAACCAAGGGGGCTTCCTAATGCAAATATCTTTTCTCCAATTTTTACTCCATCACTGTTTCCCATTGGCATAGTTTTAAATGAACCGGAAGAAACTTTAAGAAATGCGACATCCTCTCTTTTCTTTCCCCAAAGATATGAGCAATCATCTATTATGACATCGTTATGCTTGATTATTATTTTTGAGTGTCCATCAATTACATGATAATTTGTAACAATAGTGCCATCGTCACTGATTACAACACCGCTTCCCATACTCTCGGGATTTCCATACCTGTCACATGCTATCACTACCACTACGGCATCATTATACATTGAGTAAATCTGTTCAGCTTCATATTTCTGAGCGTATAATTTTGAGTAAGAAAATAATAAAGGAAGTATAGCAAATAGTAAAATCTTTCTCATTTCTGTATCCTTGTTTATAAGTGTAATATTTGTTTTAATTTATAAATTTTATTTGCAATATTGGTCTATATATTCCTTGGCATCATCAAGGCCGAGCGAATATGCTCTATTGAAATCTTTACATTCGTCCAGATTTTCATAATCAAGATTTCCTTCAACTGTACATCTTCCCCTGATATAATAAGCCCATGGGTCAGTGTTATCTATAAGAATGTACGCCGTCATACACAAGACCGATTTTTCATATTCATCTAATTCATAGTAACAACTTCCCAGACCGTACAGAGCATATTTATTCGTTCTGTCCAGTTCCAGTGCAGAAGTATAATCCTTTATAGCATCATAATATTTTTCCATTTTTTCATATATGTGGGCACGTGTTGTATATGCTAAAGATACGTCCGGACTTAACCTTATTACATAATTCAAATCACTTAAAGCACTTTCATATTTTTTTAACTGAGCGTAACAAAGTCCTCTGCAAAAATAGCCAAGCGCATTATCAGGTTCTATTGAAACGCATTGATTAAAATATTCCAATGCGGAATTAAAATCTTTTCTTGTATAAGCTGCATCACCTTTATTATAATTTTCTTTAAACGATGTACCTGATGGCTTTTCACTCTTGCTGCTTCCCGGATTTTGAGTAATACCTGTACTGGATGAACCGCTGTATATTTCTTCACTGTCTTTCTTTTTCTTTTTGCGAGGCTTCTTTGTTTTCTTTTCAGTATCAGTGCTTGTTATAGAATCATCTTTTTTCTTTTTCTTAGTCTTCTTTTCTTTCTTCTCAACAGTTTCATCTTCCTCAAATTTATTTGCCGCATAAATGCCTGATGCTAAAATTTTATTTATCGGTAATGCGAAATTTATATTCTGTCCGTCTTCAATGCCTCCGCATGTGATGCCTACGAGCTTACCTCCTGCAGTTATTAAAGCTCCGCCGCTGCTCCCGTGTGAAATGCTTGCAGATATCTGTATATAATTATCTCCGCTGTATCTTGAAATTTTTCTTATGCCGTTTACAATTCCTTCAGTGATGGAATTTTCAAATCCAAGCGGACTTCCCAGCGCATAAACTTTTTGTCCTATCTCCAGCTTATCGCTGTTACCGGCAGGTATGTAATTAAAATTATTCTGAGGAACTTTCAAAAACATTATATCATCATCTTTATCTCCGCCTAAAACAGTTACATCCTCTATAATTAAATCTTCGTGTTTTATTTTAATAATAGATGCTCCGTCACAGACGTGGTAGTTTGTAACAACAAGTCCCTGGCTGTTCAGGACTACTCCGCTGCCCTGAGCAAACGGCTTACCGTAGCTATCGCAGGCATAGATTACAACAACTGCATCATTATATTTTTTGAAAATTGATTTTGCTCCGTAGTTCTGAGCATAGGAAGTGGATAAAAGGACAAAGAAAATCAGAAGGGGGAAAAGTTTTCTCATATTAATGTTAGGTGTACATTAATATTGAAAAAAATAATTAATTACTCAATTCAATTATATTTTAAGTGTGCTTTAGGTTAAATTATTTTCGTTCACATACTTTCTTATCTGCTCTTCTATCTCGAACTGCTTTCTGTCACGTTCGTTTGAGTGTTCTTCTATCAGCTCGTCTTCAGTTCTGTTTGAAACTTCAAGTTCTTTAGCAAGCTTATCTCGGGTTATAAGTTTGGGCAGGTCTTTTATTTCATCTGCTTCATTTTCAATTTCCTGAAGACGCAGGTCAATTCTTTGAATCTCTATTTTTGTTTTATCGTCCGGATTTTCCTGCTTAGCAAAATCAGTTTTTCTGGAAATAAGAACCATCTCTTCTTTTTCCAGTTCAACCAATTTTTTTATTTGTTCTTCGGATAACATATTTATTATCTCCTTTCAGAAATTACAATTGGAGATTTTTTAAAAAAGTTTCCGCTACTCTATAATTTTTATGACAGTTTCTTCTATAAAATATCTGTCTTCTTTAGAGCCTTGCATGGTTTTCAATTGCTCATCGGTTAAACCTTTAACAATTAAAAGTTTTCCTGAGACTTCAATCTTTCTATCGTAATATTTTTCATATTCATCTTTTGTTAACTGAATATAAAATCCGTTTATACCATAACCCGATTTCGATTCCATTTTTTCAATGTAACCAATTGTTGAAACTGGCTCACCGGATTTTTGTTTTGTATCTTTTGCATCCTGAGCAAAACTGACATTAGCAAGAATGATTGTAAATAAGAAAGCAAATAATAGTTTCATATTTTTTTATTTAGCCCATAAGTTATGAAATGTTTTTTAAAATAAAAAGAATAATTTATTTTCTGTAATATTATGTTTAATTAATATCGTATTTCTTCTTGATTTTTTAAAATAAAGTCTATAAATTTAAATCCCCAATGTAATCCCCTGCAAAAATAGCATTTTCTTTTTTTCCTGGCAGAAAAATTTGAGAGTGCTTCAGCTTAAAAATCCGGCTTTAGTCTCTTAATAAACTAACTTTTTTTATTAACTTAATTGCTAAAGTTATGAAAAATTACAAAGTAGTTTATGCCTTTCTACCATTGGTGATTTTTGCAATTGTAAGTTACTTCTCTACAATTGCTTACAGTTCTGAGAATCCGCTCCCGGTAGTGGGTGATAACTCTCATCAATGCACCTGCGGATACAAAGTACATATTCCAACTACAGGGCCTTGCGCCACGGGAAGTTATAATATTTGTGTAAACGGTGTTTCAGATCATGTCACAGGGGACTTTTTATCTTACTTACCTTGTAATGGCAAGTCAACTATTTGTGTTTCATCAAGCAACGGCTGTGTCGGTACATTGATTATCAATGTAGGAAGCGGACCATGCGGTATAACAGATGTATATCTTACATTTAGCGGTCAAGGTCAATGTGATTGCCCTGACAGCTAATTTATTAAACTGAATAGATAATCTTTCCGGATTTTTCAGGAAAGATTATCTATCAATAATATCTCATCCTTCTGTATCATTCTTCTGGCAAAAAATTTGAGAGAACCTCAGCTTAAAAATCGGGCTTTAGTCTCTCACTCAAAAAAATCTTTTTTAACTTTAATTAAAAAGTTATGAAAAATTTAAGAATCGGAGTATCAGTTTTACTAATAATTTTATTAGTAATAATTATTAATTTTTCAGGTACAGCTTTTTCTGAAGGACAAAGCCAACCTAATGTCAGTACTCAGTGCAGCTATGATATTTATGTGATAGGTGATAGTGGTTGCCTGAATCCTCCTTATGATTATTGCATAAATGGCGGAACTTCTTACAGAGCGACTACAAATCCATTTAATGTTTTGTTGACAGCAGGGCAGTCAAACACAATTTGTATTAATGCCGGAAACTCCTGTATAGCCGTTCTAAAAGTTACACCTTCGGCACCCTGCTTTACAACCTCTTCTATAGAAGCCGAAATGATTGCAGATGGGGGAAGTTGTGAGTGTTTTAACAAATAGGCAAGATAATCAACAGTCCAGGAACATTTTTTAAAGCAAATTCACTGCATCCACATCTACAGTAAGCTGTGTTTTTGTCGGTAGGTTTTTATCGGCGTAAATTTTTACTGCGCGTAAAACCGAATTCAGATAACTCCCCGAGGCATCTTTTTGTTTCGGGGATTTTATTAAAAGATGATACCTGTATTTATCACGCAGCTTTGAAAACAACGGCGGATTCGGTGGCAGCATATCAAGCTTATTCGTTTCATCTTTCATCTTCACAAAATTATAAACTTCCTTTATCTTGCTCTCAGCAAGCAGTCTGTCTTCGCACTTAATTTCAATTATAGCGACTCTGCTAAACGGCGGATAATTCGCTGCCTCTCTCATTTTTATTTCTTTTCTATAAAACTCTAAATAATTATGCTCTTTAACGTTTGTAAATAAAAAATATTCGGGATGGGTAGTCTGTATCAAAACTTCTCCTTCCTTCTCAGCGCGGCCGCTTCTTCCCGCAACCTGTGTTAATATCTGGAACGTTCTCTCCCCTGCTCTGAAATCGGGATTCAGCAATCCGATATCCGCATTTACTACTCCTACTAACGTTACATCAGGAAAATCCAGACCTTTTGAAATTATCTGAGTGCCGACAAGTATATCAATTTTCTTATCGTAAAAGTCTTTCAGGATTTTCTGATAATGATTTTTGGATGTAAGCGAATCCGAATCCATCCTTGTAATTCTTGCATCAGGAAATAATTTTATAAGTTCTTCTTCAACTCGTTCTGTTCCTGCTCCCATTTCCACTAGCTTCTGAGCTCCGCAGTTTGTACAGAGCATCGGTTTCTTTTTTGAGAATCCGCAATAGTGACACTTCAGCAAATCAATTGCCTTATGATACGTTAACGCAATGCTGCACCGGGGGCACATTTCAACAGTGTTGCATGACATGCATTCTATATATGTATGAAATCCTCTCCTGTTTTGTAAAATTATAACGCTCTCTTTTCTTTCTAAGCGTTTATCAATATCTACAAGCAAGTCCTTTGATAAAAACTTTAATCTGACCTTATCAATTAAATCAAAAAAATCTTTTTTGATAAAGTTTGTATTAGATTCTATGTACTCTTTCTCTTTTAATTTCTCCCGTTCATTTAAATCCACAATTTTTACTTCGGGCAGCTTGAAATTACCCGCGCGGACACCAAGCGTAAGCATTTTATATTTACCACTTTCTGCATTGTAGAAACTTTCGAGTGAAGGAGTTGCGGAGCCTAACACAACGGCGCACTCATTAAACTTTGCTCTTACTAATGCAGAATCTCTTCCATGATATCGTGGGGAATTTTCCTGTTTATATGAATGGTCATGCTCTTCATCAACGACAATTAATCCAAGATTTTTTACAGGAGCAAAAAGCGCTGAGCGCGCCCCGATTATTATTTTATAATATCCGTTTTTGATTCTGTCGAATGTATCAAGCCGCTCTCCTTCAGATAATCTGCTGTGAATTACTCCTACTTTATCTCCGAACTTTGTTCTGAACCTGTGAATAAGCTGAGGAGTAAGAGATATTTCCGGCACTAAGATTATTGCAGACTTGTTTTTTTCGAGCGCATGTCTTGCTGCATTGATGTAAACTTCAGTCTTTCCGCTGCCTGTAATCCCGAAGAGTAGAAATGAAGCAAACGAATCTGAATCAATTGCAGAATTAATTTCATCAAGGCAAACTGACTGTTCATCATTTAGTTTAATATTTTTTTCAGTCTCTTCAAATATATCTTCCGATGTCCGCATCTTGCGGATTTCTTTTACAACTATTAACTCTTTTAACTCAAGTGAACTTACAGATGCAGAAGTAATCCCTACTTCCTTCATCAGTTCATTCAGTTCTTTATCTTTATACTTCAGTAAGTCATGCAAAAACTTTTTCTGCTTCTCTGATTTTATTTTATTGTCTGCAATTACTTTTTCTAAACTTTCAGATGCGAAGTTTGCATTTACAAGTTTAATAATTTTTTCTTTAGTTGGCTTTGAGTATAAACTCTCGTTGTAAATTATCCCGTTCTCCAATAATAAATTAACCTGTTTAGCTAAATCATAATACTTAAACTTTTTTTCAATCTGCTTTTTTGTTACTGCTGACTTATGATTTTTTATATAATCTATTATATCAAATAAAAAATTATCCCTCAGCTTTGAATCGTTCAGCTTCTCTATATAATCTTCGGTTAGCTGATAAAAAACATCGGATTTAATATTAATGTTTTTAGGAATGGAAAGGAAAATAACTTCCCCTATGGGAGAAATATAATATTGCGATACCCACCTGCAGAATGAAATCATCTCCTCCTGCAAAATCGGCTTGTCATCAAGTACGTCACGGATATCTTTTACTTTTCTTAACGGCTCTTTATCGGAGAGCTCAATCACAACTCCCGTGAGAATTTTATTACCGAAGTTAACGATAACTCTTACGCCGGGTAAAACCTGCGATGAAAAATGCTGCGGGATTTTGTATGTAAACAGTGAATCTATAGGTACATTAAGAGCAATATGCGCATATGGAAATTTAAGACTCACAATAACGGGATGGAAAAATTTGATTAAATAAAAAAGCCGAGCGTAGCCCGGCTAAATTTTAAACTGATATAGATATCTTTAGAATTTTATTTTTATAGTTCCGGATGTTAAAAGATAATTATTTGAATCATATACATATATATTATATGTACCTGCTTTATAGAATGTAACCTGTTTCCAGAACCATACCCAGTTTCTTTCTACATCCTGATAAATTGTATTATCATATGATTCAGTTCCGTATGGATCAACTTTGTAGATCTCATAACGAACTGATGTTACATCTGCTGTGTAAGGCAATCTTACAAGCATGTTTAAGTACCCGCCTGCTGCAGGAATTGTAAAGACAGTACTCTCGCCGACAGGATATCCGTCTTTATCAACACTCTCACAGAAATAAAGAGATTGAGCTTTTAATGACTGGGATAAAGTGATACAACCGACTACTAAAAAAACAAATAGTAGGACTTTTTTCATTTCTACTCCTTTTCTTTTAATTAATTTTAAAATCCGGGGATTTCCTGTATTTTAACTATTTTCCCCGTAAAATTATACTACAAATTTTATATAAAGTTCAATTTTCTGAAAAGAAAAATTAAAGTAAAAATAACAATAAAAAATGCGGCCGGAGCCGCATCTCAATTTTAATTTTATTAGTTGCTCACTTCACCATATCCAAAGATATCTTCAAGCGAAAGATACTTCACCGTTCCGAACTTCTCCAGCACCGATTTATCAATTTTATTCTTATCACCAAGCACCATTATGTTAAAATTCTTTCCCTTAACATACTTGTCATGGAATTCCTTTAACTGCTCAAGTGAAATTCCGGGGACAGTATTATAAATCTCCTGACGGATATCGTAATCAAGTCCCTTCTTTAAAGAAGATTCATAATAATCTAATATTGCATTCTTTGTAATTCTTTCAGACTGAATCTGCTTAAGCACAGCATCTTTAGAAGCATCAAAGAAAGACTGATTCTGCGGCATATCGTTTAATAGTGCATTCATTCCGTTCATAGCCTCACTGAGCTTATCTGCCTGTGTGCCGATGTAAGCATAGACAGAATACGGCTCATCAAGCTGTCTTGGTTGGCGATATATTGAATACACTGAATAAGCTAATGCTTTGGATTCGCGCATATCCTGAAATACAACCGATGACATTCCGCCGCCGAAGTAATCGTTGAAGATTGTAATGTAAGGAGCTAAACTCTTATCATAATTATCAGCCCCTTTTGAAAGCATCTGTATCTCTGCCTGCACCATATCATAATTTACAACGTAAACTGTATTTTCTGATTCAGCTAACTCTTTATAATCTACCGGAGCTGGAACGGGTTTCAACTCTTCATTTTTCAATTTTGAGTTAAGTATGCTCACAACATTGTCCGGAGATTCAGGTCCGTAGTAATGCATTTTATACTGATACTGAGGAATTGTTTTCAGGTAATTTACAAGGTCAGCTGCATTAAGATTTTTTAACTCCGCCTCCGATAAAATATTTGTGAACGGAGACTTAGGTCCGTATGTTCCGTACTGAGTCATTGCAGAAATGATTGAACGCTTGTTCAGCTTAGCATCTTTTCTTGATTTCAAAATATCAGATACTAAATTCTGCAGAGCTGCATCATCGGGTTTTGCATCGTTGATTATAGATGTAAATAATTCTAATGCCTTAGAGAAATTTTCGCTTAAGCCTGATAACGAGTAAACCACCTGATTGTTAGATGAACCGATAGAATAACTGCATCCTATTTTATAAAATGCTTCCTTTATCTGTTCAGCAGTCATCGTTGATGTTCCAAGATACTCAAGGTAGCTAATCAATCCAAGATTTCTGTCGTTGTTTGTACCAATCTCTGTAATAAACTCAAGATTGAAAGTTGAGTTCTCATTGTTCTTTAAATAAAATACAGGCACTTTGTTCTGTAACTTCAGCTCCTGAATATCTTTTTTAAAATCAATGAACACAGGCTTAACATCAGGTGATGGAGTTGCAATTAAGTTCTTAACAAATTCAGATTCTGCATCCCTGTTTACTTCAACCGGAGTGATTTGCGGCTTTACAACTTTCACAACATTTTTATCTTCACCTGTTTTTTTGTAAACCGCTACATAGTTATTGGCGAGATGTTTATTAGCAAAATCGATTACATCCTGCTTTGTAATTTTTGATAACCTGTCATTGAGAGTAATAGACCTTTCCCAATCCTCTCCGAGAATAAATGAACTGACAAATGCGCCTGCCCTGTTTCTGTTAGATTCAAAGCTCTTTACTTCCTGCAATTTCAAATCTGTTATAATAGAAGGAATTAAATCATCAGAGAACTTTCCCTGCTTTAATAATTCAACCTGTGAAAGAAGTAAATCCTTTACTTCATCTAAAGATTGTCCTTCTCTTGGCTTACCGTATAAAAATAAATATGAATAATCTTTTAATACTGTAGGTCCTGCGTAAGATGTTAATACTTTCTGCTGCTGATTTAAATTTAAATCTATAAGTCCGGCATTGCCGTTAAACAAAACATTACCCATTAACTGTAAGATGTCTGCATCTTTGGAATTTGCTCCGTCAAATCTGTATCCCATAAATAATGCCGCTGCATCGGGTCCCCAGACTTCTTTCACAACTTGGGAAGTGATTGGTTTCTCTTCAGCGACTTTAAATTCCGGCACTTCTTTAGATGGAAGTGAACCAAACTTTGCCTGAATTAATTTTATTGCTTCATCCGGATCAAAATCACCCGATAAACATATTGCCATGTTGTTCGGAACGTAGTATGTATTGTAATATTTTATTACATCGCTTAGCGGCGGATTTTTTAAATGCTCGATTGTTCCGATTGTGGTCTGCGTTCCGTACTGATGTGTCGGAAATAATCCAAGCAGTAATGATTCAAATGCTTTTGAGTTACCGTTATCAAGTGAACGGTTTTTTTCTTCGTATACAACTTCAAGCTCTGTATGGAATAATCTCATCACGGGATTTCTATATCTCTCCCCTTCAATAGTCAGCCATTTTTCCAATTGATTAGAAGGAATATCATTCACGTAAACAGTCTGCTCGTTTGATGTGTATGCATTCGTACCTGTAGCGCCGATTGCAGCAAGCATTTTATCGTACTCGTTTGCAATTGCATATTGCGAAGCTAAATTTGAAACACTGTCAATTTTATGATAAATATTTTTTCTTTCATCATCGCCCTTTGTTTGTTTATACACATCGTACAGCTTTACAATCTCTTCTATTAATGGCTTTTCTTTAGCCCAGTCTTTTGAGCCGAACTTATCTGTTCCTTTAAAAAGCATATGCTCAAGGTAATGCGCCAGACCTGTTGCATATGAGGGGTCATTTTTACTTCCTGCTCTTACTGCTATGTAAGTTTGTATTCTCGGTGAATCTTTGTAAACAGTCATGTAAACCGTTAATCCGTTATCGAGCTTGTATATTCTTGCATTCAACGGGTCATTCGGATATGACTGATATGTTAATGTCTGTGCAAAGCTTTGACTAAAGACAAAGAGAATGAGTAAAATGAGGGGTGCTGTTAGTCTTTTTCTGAACATTATATAGTTTATGTTTTTAATTTAATTTATTAATCAATTTTTTCTAAAACTTTTTTTCTTGCAGGCTGTTCTTTGTTTCTTTCCTTCTGAATCATCTTTAAAACTTCCTGAGCGGGTACGTAATCTTTATCTTTTTTTTCAATTTTATTAAGATACTTTTCTGCGACATCGTAATTTTTTCTTCCGTAATAGTATGCACCTTTTTCAAAATCAGACTTAAGATATGAAACGGCAAGTGTATCAAATTTATCGAAGTCTTTTGAATCAGGCGATATCTTTTTCTCCGTAGTTGTCACAGTTTCATACATAGTTTCTGTTTCATCCGGCTCATCTTTAAAATCAAATACATCTTTTAATGTCACACCTTTTTGCGAGAGCACAACAATAGCAAGTACTGCCATGCTCGTCATAAAAATTGCCATCACATAAATAAATATTTTTACCCCTCCGGTTCCTCTGGCTCTTACCAGAGGATTATTATAATACGGCGCAAAATAATTATTGTAATATTCCTTATCCTCCTGCATATATTTTAATGCAAGTGAATCAAAATATTTTCTACTCGTCTTAAAGTAATAATCAAGCTGCTCTTTTGAGGGTTTGCCTTCGTTCATATTATTTTTTGTTTGCAGAGTTCTGTGAAGCTTTTTTTCTTTCGATTGCTTTTAAAACATCCTGCGCAAACTGATAATCTTTATCGTCTTTTTTTATTTTTTCAAAATACGGTTTTGCTTTATCATATTCTCCCAGATTATAAAAGTAAGTTCCTTTATCGAAATCCGTTTTCATATAGGAAAGATTCATAGAATCAAGTCTGTCATCCGTTAATCCTTTGAAATTATTCTCTTCAATTGATTTTGCATTCTTTTCATCGGCATATGATTTTTTATAATAATTCGTATTTGTGGAGCTTGGCTTCATAATAAAATATGAAACAAAACCTACTCCTACTATAAAACCAAATATTGCCAACAGTAAGCCGACTGTGATTCTCGGCTTCCTTCTCCAGTTAAAATTCCTGTAGCCGTAATACCTCGCAAAATTTTTATTGTAAAATTCCCTGTCATTTTTGTAATACTCACGCGCAAGTTCATCAAAATATTTTCTGCTCGTCTTGTAATAAATATCAAGCTGCTCTTTTGAAGGTTTGCCGTCTTCCATATTACTTACTTTTATGAATCAAAAGTTATTGTTTTATGGGTGCCGTCGCAGAACGGTTTCCTTGACGATTGCCCGCATCTGCAAAGCGCAAACTTTCCTTCTTTTATCGTTTCCGTTCCGTCTTTGTTTATGATCACAGCACTGCCGGTAACCATCAGGGGACCGTTATTCGTTACTTCAATTCTTACGGATGGATTTTCCATAGGTTGTACTTTTTCTGATTTCACTTCATCGTTATATTTATAGGATAACGCTCCCGAAGGACAATTCTTTACTGTCTCTACAATTTTATCCGTTGTGGATTTATCTAACTGAACCCACGGTCTTATGGTAGGATTAAAAACTTCAGGAAGACTGTGAAAGCATTTCGTAGAATGCATACACATTTCCGGTTTCCAGAAAACGGTCACTTCACCGTTTGTATATGTCTTATCAAATTTTGACATAATTAAATTCTTTTAAATTTCTTTTCTCTTCGAAGGAAAAACTAAATGGAAAAGATTTGCCACTAATATTGTAACAGCAACACCTATTATAATGTACCAAGTATAAGCGATAGTAGTAAATTTTATAATATAGACCATTACAGATATACCCGCAATAAATCCTAAAATCGCTTCTGACTGGTTTATCTTTTTAAAGAAAATTCCCAGTAAAAAAGTTCCTAGAAGTCCCCCGTATGTGAAAGATGCTATACTTAAACCCAGCTCAACAACAGGATTTTTTGTATCAGTAAACAGCATCGCTCCGCCTATTAAAACTATTCCCCAGAAAAGAGTAAACAATTTAGAATATAAAACTTCTTTTTTATGATTTTCCTGCTTATGCGACCTTCTGAACAAGTCAAGATAAGTAGATGATGCAAGAGAACTTATCGCAGATGAAAGCGTACCCATTGCTGATGCAAGAATACCTGCAATTACTAATCCGATAATTCCCGTCGGTAAATTTTCAACGATGAACTTCGGAAAAATTTCATCCGATGATGAAAGCGCCTGACCGTTTGAACCGAATGTCAGTGTTGTAAAAACTTTCCCTTCATAAAAAGCATATAAGCATAGTCCTAAAAATAAAAAGAAAGCAAACTGTATTACAATAACCGATGCATCAAGCACGAGTGCTTTCTGGCTATCACGTTTATCTTTGCAGCCGAGCAATCTTTGAACGAGCAGCTGGTCAGTTCCGTGAGATGCCATTGTCAAAAAAGTACCACCGAGTATTGCTCCCATGAAAGTGTATGGTGATGCAAAAAATTCCGTCCATGAATTAAACGATGCAAAATTGAAAATCTGAAATTTATTCTGCCCGTTTGCAGTAGCATAAGTGATTACATCATTAACTCCGTTCGGCAGATTATGAAGAATAACATACATTGAAAAAATCGCGCCGCCAATGTAAATGAACATTTGTATCACATCAACAGCAACAACTGCTTTTAACCCTCCCAGATATGTATAAATTAAAGTTGCAACGCCTATAATTGCAATGCTCGTGGGGTAATCAAGTCCCGTAATAATATGAACAGGAATTGCAGTTGCAAAAAGCCGTACTCCCGAAGCTAAAACTCTTGTAACAATAAATGTGCTTGAAGTAATTTTCCTGAGCATCTCACCAAATCTCTTCCCTAAAAAGTCATATGCAGTTTCAAGATTTCCGTTGTAGTATGCAGGAATAAAAATAAAAGTTACGAGCAGTCTTCCGATAAAATATCCAATGATGAGCTGCATAAACATCATATTGCTTTTGTATGCAAGTCCCGGAATGCTGATGAAAGTAAGTGTGCTGGTTTCGCTTGCTACGATGGAAAAGCCGACTGACCACCACGACATATTTTTACCGCCGAGGAAGTAGTCTTTAGTGTTTTTTATTTTTCCGGCTTTGAATATGCCGAAGGCTATGCTGCCAATGAGGTAAATTATTACGATTGCATAATCAAGAACGGAAAATTTCATTCAGTGTTTTAAAAATTTTATAAGTTAAATCTTTCTTTTATAAAATAACCTTTATCTCCAAGACCGATCTTCGCAGCCTCGTTGTACGGGTCATGTTCAAAAAATACTGTCCAGTTTTCCTCAGAAATATTTTTCAAATATTTTTTCTTTTCATCAAGAGTCGTAAGAGGAAATAAATCATATCCCATGATATAAGCAAGCGGAACGTGTCCTGCAGTCGGAATTAAATCAGCAAGATAAAACAAAGTTGTCTCGACGTCCGATGCCTTTATTAACTGCATGTGAGATGTGTGTCCGTTAACGGGACAAAGTGAAATAATATCATCGAACTTGCTTTCACCGTCATAAAATTTCAAAACCTTTTTATCTTCAAGAATTTTATAATTCTCAGGGAAAAAGCTTGCCTTATCTCGTTCAGTCGGATTCAATGCCCATTCGTAATGCTTCTTCTGCACGTGGTATGTTGCATTCGGAAAAGCAATCTGCAGCTGATGCTCTTCATCATAGTATGTATTACCTCCCGCATGGTCAAAATGTAAATGTGTCAGCAGAACATCCGTGATATCTTCTCTTTTCAATCCTAAATCCTGCAGTGATTTCTCCAAAGTATATTTAGAAAAATCCACATCATAAATTTTATTAACCTTCTCTGCAAGTTTATAACCGATTCCGGTATCTACTAATATTTTTCTTTTACCGTTATCGAACAGTAATGCGCGTGTGCACATATCTATTCTGTTGATTTCATCAGAAGGATTGGTTTTAGTCCATAAAGTTTTCGGAACTACTCCGAACATTGCTCCGCCATCCAGCTTGAACAAGCCCGTTTGTACTGAATGTAAATTATAATCGCCTATTTTCATTAGATTTTGATTGGAACTACAATTATAGGGAATATGCAGGTAAAATTATATTCAAAATTGAATTTTATTAGCTTATTATTGTGTTATAAATGCTAACTTTAAATTAATTAGTATGAAACGATTTATTATACTTTTTTTCATCTTAGTTTCCGGAATTTCTTACGCACAAAACGCCAGTACTTACTTCCCTTCCGCTCCGGGATATAAATGGTTTTTCAAATCAACTCCCCTTGATTCTTTAAATCAACCCATTGAAGCTGCATCAACTTACAGAATTGACAGCTTTGCAGTTAACGGGACTTATCAGGGACTTGCAGCAAGCATTGTTTACTCCAAAAGAGGACTTATTAATATAAATCAGCAAGGCAATATAAACGATACCAGCAGATATAATTTTCAGGGCACGAACGGATTTGTATATTTCAGTTTTGGCAATTTAGATACTATAGGCGCAATAGGACAGTTGGGACTCGTAAATTTTTTACGTTCGCTTGAACAGTGGTACTCTACATATAGATTTAACCAGACAGTTAACTCAACTTATAATTTATTTTCACGTGATACAACTATCACTTATAACGGGACACAATATCCGTTAAGAGTAAAAGCAGACGGCAAAAGACTGAACGATGAAGTAGTTTCAACAGTAAACGGAACTTACACTGCAAAGAAATTTGTAATCATCCCAAATTTAAGCTACTTGCTTACTGTACCACCGCTTCCACCTGTACCGATCAGCATAGTAAGCATTCCTGATACAGTATGGATTGCCTCAGATGTTTGGGTAATAAAAAGCGTTACACCTTCACAGACGGTTGATTTAACTGCTCTGGGACAGACAGGTGTGAGATTTACTATTCCGGGAGATATACAGACTTTAACTACTCCACCATCGGCGATAAATCCGATAAGCTCTGAAGTCCCGAATAATTTTTCCTTGAAGCAAAATTATCCGAATCCTTTTAACCCGACAACAAAAATTTCATTCGATATTCCTGCAAGCACAGATGTGAAGCTTTCCGTTTACAATTCATTAGGAAAAGAAGTTCAGACTTTAGTAAACGAAAATTTAAAAGCAGGAAAATACGAAGTAAGCTTTAACGGCAATAACTTATCCAGCGGAGTTTATTATTACAGACTTTCAGCCGGCAATTTTAATATTTCAAAAGTAATGACACTTATAAAATAATAATGAAAAAATTTCTTCTACATACTCTGGTTTTAGTTTGTATATTCTTTAGCTTTAAACAGCAGGATAGTTTTGCAGTCACGCTGCAGGGAAAAGTTCTGTATGATACGTTGCTTACACCTGTAACATCAGGTTATGTAAAAGCTGTAAAAATAAATCCTATCACATTTGCTTTAACCAAAATTGATTCAGCTAATGTTGCTGGTGACGGTACATACATTTTATCTAATGTAACAGCAAATGATACAGTTTATCTTATGGCATTCCCGTTAACATCATTGGATTATGTGCCTGTCTATTATCCCGGCACAACTAACTGGCTTATAGGAGCTTCAACAATTATTACAACAACATCGCAAAGTAATCTGGATATAAAAGTAAGAAAGCTTTATAATTCTTCATTCCCGGGCACAATAACGGGAAGCGTTGTTTACTCAAATCAGGGATTGCCTCTAGCAGGCGCAATTGTATATTTGAAAACGCCGTTCGGAGTTCTGAAAAGTTTTGCAATAACAAATTCAGATGGGACATATACTATTCCTAACGTTGGCGAAGGAGAATATTCTTTAACTGCAAACAGAATTGCATTCAATAATAATAATGTTTTCGGTTTGATAATGGATTATAATTTCGGGACCAATCTTGCTAATCAGAATTTCAATTTGCAGCAGACAGTTTCCGTCTCGCAAATCAGCAGCACAATTCCAAACAAATATAATTTATATCAGAACTATCCTAATCCATTTAACCCGACAACAAAAATTAAATTCGATATTCAAAAATCAGGATTTGCAAAGCTTAGTGTTTATGATATGCAGGGAAAACTTGTGAAGGATTTATTAAATGAAGCTGTTCCTGCAGGAAGTTTTGAAGTCAGTTTTGATGCGAAAGAATTATCATCAGGAATTT
This sequence comes from Bacteroidota bacterium, assembly GCA_018266835.1. Lineage (NCBI taxonomy): Bacteria > Pseudomonadati > Bacteroidota > Bacteroidota bacterium. The sequence continues at coordinate 126,494 of JAFDZP010000002.1, forward strand.
ATTATTACAAAATGGAAGTTGGAGGAGTTGTAATTACAAAGAAGATGATGCTGGTGAAGTAAAAATTTTTAGTTATTGGTACAAATAAAAAGAGACGCCATAAGCGTCTCTTTTTTTATTTATAAAAAACTTCGTAAAAACTACTTACTGTCTTTCTTATTGCTCTTGGCATCTTTCATTTTATTCTCGGCATCTTTTATAAAAGTCATAAGCTTTGCATTCATATCTTTATCTTTCGTCTGTTTTAATGCAGCGTTCCAGTCATCGATTGCTTCCTTATAATCTTCCAGATTATAATAAGCCTGTCCCCTGTTGCTGTAAGCAAGAATAATTTCTGTATCCAATTGTATAGCCTGAGTAAAATCATTCACTGCGCTTTCATAATTTTTTAATCTCAGATTTGCATTACCTCTGTTGAAAAATGCCTTACCGAACTCCGGCTTGAGCTCAATTGATTTCGAATAATCTTCAACTGCCTCAGAATATTTTTCCAGTTCAAAATATACAAGTCCTCTATTGTAATAAGCTTCACTGAAATTCGGTCTTATTTTAATAGCTTCAGCATAATCCGTAACAGCATCGTCATATTTTTTATCCATGTAGTTCAGAAGTCCTCTATTGTAATGCGGGTCGGCATAATCCTTCTTTTGCCCGATAGCTTTATTAAAATCTCTCATTGCAGCTTCGTGGTCATTCAGTTCTATGTTAATTTTTCCGCGCCTGTTATATGCTTCAGCGTACTCAGGTTTAAGTTCAATTGCGCTGGAAAAATCCGATTTGCTTTTATCGTATTCCTTAAGAAAATAATATGACGTTCCTCTCTCATAATAATAAGATGCATCTTTCTTAATATCAATTGCCTGAGTCAAAAGCTTAACGGCATCTTCATAGTTCGAATTCACCATTTCACCCTTTGCTTTTTTGTATAATTCATCAGCATCCTGCGCCCTTACAAACCCGAATGCTGCAAATACTATTGCCAGAAGAAATAATTTTTTCATATCATTTTTCTTAAAAAGAAAATCCCTTTTAATACAAAAGGGATTTTTTAAATCTTACTAAAATTTTTTATTAATCTATTGCAAGTCTTATACCAGTGAAGAAACCTAAACTTGATGTTGAAACTCTGTCAACTCTCGGAGTATTTCCTAAGTTATTTAATCCACCATACTCAAACTTTGCTCCAAGTAATACACTTGTTAAAGGTGCAATCTTATAGTTAGCCGTCAATGAACCAACTAGCCCTAAATCAAAATTTTTATATCCCATTCCTGATTTATCATCTGTTGAAAGTAAAATACCTAAATAAGGGCCGCCGTTAAATGTAAGACCAACCTTATCTGTAATCATTCCGCCAAAATTAAAATTTAATGGGATGTTCAGATAATTATTTGCAACTTTTTGTGTTGCAGTGCTGATAGAGTCACCGGTAAGTGCATCTGATGCGCCGGGAGTTACAGTATTTACATTTGAAGGAGGTGTTACTTCAAAATTCTTACCTGCAAAATCTAATCCGGTTGAGAACTGGAACGAATCAAACAATCTAGTATAAATTAATGCTCCGATATTAAAACCAACCTTGGAACCGGTATTGTAGCTTCCAAGTCCGTTTGCCTGAGTTACATTTGCGCTTGTACTTGTGCCGCCCAATTTAAAATCAACGTAGAAGTCTAAAATTTTTCCGGACTTCTCCTGAAAATCTTTATATGCTAATTTGTAATCTTTGTCAATTTTACTTTTCTCTGTTTTAGATACACCTGACTTCATAAACTCTGGCTTCCAGTCAGCATAAGTATTGATTGAGGCAAAAAGAAATGCGAACAGCAAAATTAGTTTCAAATTCTTCATTTGTATTGTTTGATTTTTTTAATAAAATATTATACTTATTATTCAACAGTCTGAAGCTGCAATTGTTCCCACTGCTGAGTCAGTTCTTCTACTTTTTTCTTGGTAAGATTGTACTCGTCCGTTACTTTTTTGATATTTTCGCCTGATTTATAAAAATCTTCATTCCCCATCAATAATTCAAGTTCTTTTATTTTATTTTCATTTTTGGCAAGCTCGGCTTCTACCGAATTAATCTTTTTTTTTAATTCTGCCGCTCTTCGCTGCTGTTCTTTTTTATCATTCTTATCATGATGCTTAACGGGCTTATCATGGTGTTCAACCGGCTTCTTTTCTTCAAGTCTTGAAATTTCTTTTTTAGGGTCAGGTATTTTTTTGTTCAGATCTTTATTTTCTTTATCTTTTTCTTCAATATAATATGAACAGTTTCCGTAGTAAACTTTTATTCTTTTATTTTTAACTTCAATAACTTTATCTACTATACCGTCAATAAATTCCCTGTCATGTGATACAATTAAAACCGTGCCGTCATATTTTTTCAGGGCATTCATAAGCACTTCTTTAGAACGCATATCTAAGTGGTTCGTCGGCTCATCGAGTATTAAAAAGTTCGAAGGCTCAATTAACATCTTTGCCAAAGCAAGTCGTGACTTCTCTCCGCCTGATAACACTCCGACTTTTTTAAACACATCATCGCCTTTGAATAAAAAGCTTCCTAAAATTGAACGAAGACTTTTTCTTATTTCTCCGCCGACTGCATCTTCCATTGTAGCAAGGACCGTCATATCACCGGATAGTTCATCTGCCTGATTCTGAGCATAGAATTTTTTACCGACTAAATGCCCGTCTTTAACTACTCCTTTAAAATCCTCATCTATTCCTGCTATAATTCTTGTGAAGGTTGATTTACCTGCGCCGTTTACTCCTACAAGAGCGATCTTCTCCCCTCTTTCAATTATCAAATCCAGATTCTCTAAAACATTATGAACTCCGTCATAGCTTTTTGTAAGTCCTTCAATTTCAATAGAGACTTTTCCTGAGTGCGTTGCAGGCGGGAATGAAAACTGCACCGCCGACTCTTCATCTTCAAGTTCAATCCATTCTACTTTATCAAGCTGCTTTATTCTGCTCTGTACTGCCTTTGCCTTTGATGCTTTGTATCTGAACCTTTCAATAAATTTTTCCTGCTCTTTTAAATACTTCTGCTGATTGTTATACTGATTTTCAGCAAGCTCTTTTCTTATTGCCTTCTCTTTTTTGTAGAAAGAATAATTTCCTGAGTATTCGGTTACATTTCCCATCGAAATCTCAACTGTTCTAGTTGTAAGATTATCCAGAAAGTTCCTGTCATGCGATACAAGTATAATTGCACCTTGATAATTTTTCAGATAGTTCTCCACCCATATCAACGACTCAATATCTAAGTGGTTCGTCGGCTCATCAAGTAATAATATTGAAGGATTTTGTAATAACAATTTTGCTAATGCAATTCTCATCTGCCATCCGCCGCTGAATTCGTCAGTCAATCTATCGAAATCTTTTTCACCGAAGCCAAGACCGATTAATATTTTTTCAATTTTTGATTTTAAAGTATACCCTTCAAGTGTATTAAATCTTTCCTGCAGCTCGCCGTATTCATTCAACAAATCCATGAACTCATCATTACCCGGATCAGGATGATTGCTCATTTCGTTTTCAATCTCCGTAAGCTCTTCCTGAATTTTGTTTATATCACCTGCTGCCGAGTAAACTTCATCGTAAAGTGTATTACCAACAAACTTAATTCCTTCCTGCTGAAGGTAACCCATTGTAGTGTGACGCGAAAGCGCGACTTCACCGGAGTCCGGTTTCATCGTTCCTGCTATAATTTTCAGCAGAGTAGATTTACCCTGTCCGTTAGAACCGACTAATGAAACGCGTTCGTTACCGCCTACACGGAGTGCAACTTCATCGAATAAAACCCTTGAGCCAAATGCGACCGATATATTTGTTAATGAAATCAATTATTTTTTGTTTTTTGCGTAATCGTTAAGATACCAATTTCTCCCCATATTTTATATGGCAATTGTCATCCATTTATCAACAAAACCACATGGTTTGTAAGGCGATTTAAACTGGATAGTTTAATTTAAACGCAGAGAGCGCAAAGTTTTCGCAAAGAACGCAAAGAATATGATATAATTTATAAAAAAACTTATAGTATATTTCAAATAATATTCCGGCTTTGCGAACTTAGCGATAATCTTTGCGCCTTTTGCGTTGATAACAATTTGAGTTAATATTACTCCTATATTTTACCTCGATATTGTACATTAATTTTCTAATCTTGTGCTGACCCCAATTGAAATAAATTAGCCCAATTTACTCTATGAGAAAATTTTCAATACTCCTTTTTTTTATTTCTGCAGCAAATATTTTTTCCCAGCCAAAAGATGAAACGCATTTAATAAAAAGTTACACATATTCAGCTACTCTTCCTTTTGAACTTGTTCAGAATCTGATTTTAATCAATAACATAAATATTAACGGAAGAACCGGCAGTTTTATTTTTGATACGGGAAATCAGGCAGCATTAGTTTTAAACAGTTCAGTATTTCAGCAGGAAGTTTATGAATCTGTGAACAGACAAACCTTTACCGATACAGCAAAAGGAATTACAGGAAACATACCCGTTTCTACAAATATAAAAATTGACAGTTTAACTCTTACAAGTGATTTTACTTTTGCAAGTCTTGATGCAGTTGCATTTAATCTTGATAAACTCAAACCTGTTTTCGGTAAAAACTTTCTGGGATTTATAGGCTACGGAGTTTTAAGAGAACTTGAGTTTGCAATCGATTACAATAAAAAAGCAATACATATATTTCGCATCGATGCAACCGGGAATACTCTCGAACAGCCGGCATATAAGAAAAAACCTTTTTTGAATTTTACTCTGGATAAAGGTTCTATAATGGCTAATATTTATTTCGCGGGGAAGATGCTGAATTTTTTCCTCGATACAGGCGCGCCGCAAAATTCACTCGATGCTACATTGCTTCCACAGTTAGATAAAAATTATTTTTCATTTACAGGATTGAAGGACACTGTCGAAAGCGCAAACAATACAGTGATTCTTGCTGATAATGCATTGATGCAGCAGTTTTCAGTTCAGGACTTTGTCTTCGATTATATGGATACGAATGTGTTTCCATTCCCGGGCAACGCAACATATAACGGGATACTCGGCTATCCGTTTTTCAAACAAAAGATGTTTGTATTCAATTACAGGACAAGACAGATTTTTATAACAGAGTAAATGGTAGTATTTTGATTCCTCCCCCTCCTTTATAAGGAGGGGGACAGGGGGGAGGTATAACAATATTTTTGTTCCCCTCCTTACCAAGGAGGGGTTAGGGGTGGTTTAATGTTCCGGCTAGAAAAGATTAATATTTCTACTTCCCAAACCTCTGTTTGGGAAGTAACTTAAGAGCTGGCACTTTTACAAATTTTACCTGTCCCAAACAGGGGTTTGGGACAGAGAATAAGATAATTAAATAATATCTATATGAAATTCTCATTAGAAAAATCAATCGAAATTTTAGAGCGTGCTCCTTCCGCTTACAAAGAATTATTGAATGGAGTATCAGATGAATGGAGCAAAACAAATGAAGGCCAAAAAGGTGATGAAAAATCATGGTCGCCATATGATGTAATCGGACATTTAATTCACGGAGAGAAGGGTGACTGGATGAACCGCATAGAAATTATTTTATCTGACGGTCTTGACAAAAATTTTAAACCGTTCGACAGGTTCGCTCAGTTTGAAGAAAGCAAAGGAAAATCATTAAAGGATTTACTCGGAGAATTTATGATGCTGCGCATTATGAATCTAGAAAAACTAAAAGCCAAAAATATTACTGAAGCTGATCTGGATAAGAAAGGAATTCATCCTGCTTTCGGAGAAGTGACATTACGTCAACTGCTTTCTACATGGGTAGTGCACGATTTGAATCATCTTGCTCAGGTCACAAGAGTTATGGCTAATCAGTATAAAGATAACGTGGGTCCCTGGAGTGAGTATTTAAGAATTTTGAAATGAAAAATATGAGAAAGTATTCGCTACTTACAAGTTGGAAGTTAAGAAAACCGGATTTACCTGATAATAAAAGGAAAGTGGTTTTTGATTATATGCCTAAATATGATTACAAAAAATTTATTAGTTACCCTATTGAAGAAAGGAAGGATCTGGTAAATAATTATTACAAGAAGACCGGTGAAAAAATTGTTAAGCAGTTTGGATTTGAAAATTTTAATTGGTCCAATCCTAAGCTATATCGTAATATTACTATTCATACAAACTTGAAAGAATTCAAATTGTTTGAAAAGAAAATTACTAAAAATTCTACAGTTTCCATAAAAAAAATTTCACATGCAAGCAGCGTTTATAAATCCCGGAAACCTTTGGGATTTAATTATTATTGTATTAGGATGACTGTTACTTTTTCTTTTGAAGGATTTAAAACAGGGATGCAGCTTTGGGAGGAAAGATTTGTATTAATAAAAGCAAAAAACTACGACGATGCTTATAAAAAAGCTGAAATTTATAAAAAGAAATCACTTTATAAATACCTTAATAGTGACCAGAGATTGGTAGGAGAAAAAGTAGTAAGTATAGATGACGTTTGTGAATCTTTTATTTTTAATCCTGAAGAGATAAATAATCCTGAAGGCGTTGAAGTATATTATAAACAAGCTTCAAGAAAAATGACTAAAAAAAGATATTGGGATGTTACAAAAGAATAAATTTACTTCACTTTACTTCTTATAATCCTCACTGCATCAATAACTCTCGGTCCAGGGCGAAAGACAACATTATTATCCACAACAATAAAATTATTCTTCTTAATTGCCTCCGTTGAGCTGAGTGATTTTGCCAGTTCTTCCTCTTCTATTTTTAACTTATCTGTCTTAGTTGTATCATAAGGTAAAAGTATAGATGAAGGACTTTTTACAGTTATATCTTCATAGCTGATTGTAGGATAATCCACTGATGACTCTGCATAAATATTCTGAAGTCCTGAGAGTTCCATTAATTCATTTATAAATGAAGTCTTGCTCGCCGTCATAATTGGATTAGTTCCTATGATAACCAGGCATCGTGATTTAACATTCGTCTGCGCAACTGTTTTTATACTGTCGCGTTGTCTTATTAAATTATTTGCAAGAACATCTGCCTCTTTTTCTCTTCCCGTTATTTTGCCAAGATTTTTTAACATTGCTGCAACTCCGTCAATGTTCTTAGCGTTAATTACGAATAATTTTATTCCGAGATTTTGTAATGCCTGATAATTAGGACGTGATGTGGATTCCACAGTAAGCAGAGTTATATCCGGCTTAAGCGATGCAACCATTTCAAAATTAACGTTATCATAGCCGCCTATTTTTGTTTTCTGTTTTGCTTCAGGCGGATAGTCACAAAATTCAGTCACTCCCACAAGATTTTTATCAGCGCCGATTGCATAAATTCCTTCAGTAATATTCGGAGCCATGGAAACAATTCTCTGCGGAAATGCATCAAAGCTGACTTCAATTCCTAAATCATCTTTAATAGTAAATTTGGAGTTAGAAGTAGAAATTTTCTCTTCTTTTTTTGAGCATGAAGAAAAAAAGAGTGAGAGGAAAAATAAAACAAAAATTTTTTTAACAAGCATTATAAAACAAGAAAAGTTACGAGACACAACGTATTGCGTCTCTACATCAAATTACATTAAATTATTTGCAAAATCTGTGACATCATAATCTTCATAAAAATCTGTGTTTCAAATTCAGTTTAATCAATTAAAATCAGAGTAATCAGTGATTCGCATTTACGTTTTCAGCTTCTTCTTCTTCGCTGCCGGGAATAAAACATTATTCAAAATTAATCTGTAACCAGGTGAGTTTTTATACAAATCCAGATCCGTGGGCGGGTCACCGACTGCATGCTGATAATCCTCAGGGTCATGCCCTCCGTAAAATGTAAACGTTCCCCTTCCGTAGTTGCCGTGAATATATTTTACGAAGTCTGTGCCTTCATTCATTCCAAGTATGATTATATCTTTCTTCAGATATTCTTTTTTAAAAGCCGTCGTCTGTCCCATGAAACCTTTTATCAAAGCAGTGTGGTCCTGGTTCAGCATAGTAGGTACGGGATCAAACTTTGCAGAAAAATCCACAAGCTTAAAGTAATCATTCTGCTGGCCGAGCATTATCATATCGTTCGTTGCATCTATAGTTGAGTACTCGTACACATAAGGATTTAATTCAATCTTAAAATTTTCAAACGCCATATCTTCACTGTAATCCAGTTTACTGTTTGCATCCTGGTCATATCCGTCGCCGTCATACATTGCATCGGCTATATCAACGTTCCGCGTTGCAAGTGCTATATCATAGGTATCGGTTGCCGAGCACATCGTAAATAAAAATCCGCCGTTGGAAACATACTCTTTCAGTTTATTAACGACAGCAAGCTTCAGCTTAGATACTTTTGAAAATCCCATCTTCGCAGCCATCTGTTCATTGGTTTGTTTCTGGGTGACATACCAGGGCGAGAGCCCGAACGTTCCGAAAAATTTTCCGTACTGCCCCGTAAAATCTTCATGATGCAAATGAAGCCAGTCGTAACCTTTCAGCTTTCCTGTTAATACTTCTTCATCCCAGAGTTTATCATAGGGAATTTCCGCATACTCGAGCACAAGCTGCACAGCATCATCCCATGGCAAAGCATTGGGCGGGACGTACACTGCAATCTTCGCAACTTTCTCCAGCCGCACGACATCCATATTGCTCTTCTCATCTTTCACATCTGCGTAAACCTGCGCCGTCTGCGTTCCGTTCAGCAACTCATAAGAAACATTTTTCAGCTGGCACTCGGCAGCAATTTCGGGAGTGAACTCATACATAAATGCACCGCCGCGATAGTTCAGCAGCCAGTCAAGCTCGCCGCCTTTTAATAAGTAGCGGTAAGCAATTCCGTAAGCCTTTAAGTGATTGGTCTGGTTGGGTTCCATAGGGACTAACAGCTTTACCTGCGCATACGAGGGAGCACTCACAAGACACATGAACGCTAAAAGCAGAAAGTATTTTAATGTATTTTTAATCACAAATAAAAATTAATTTTATTATTTAAATAAATAAGGTCATTAATAAAGGTTGTGCCCAAATTTGAAACTCTTCTTCCCCCTCCTTTCCAAGGAGGGGGACTGAGGGGGTGGTTTAAAGGCATAAGTTTAAATTCAACGTTACGAAGCTGGAGCATAGTAACGAATGCTGATTCAAATTAATAAACCATCTTAATAAAGATTAATAATATTGATACAATGAAAATTTTAGCGTTTGAAACATCATGCGATGAAACATCGGCTTCCGTTTTAGATTGTAATACAGATTCTAATATTTCTAACAACAAAGTTTTATCCAATATCATTTCCTCTCAGCTCTTTCACTCCGAATTCGGCGGAGTTGTTCCCGAAATTGCCTCGCGCGAGCATTTAAAAAATATTTCACACGTTACAAAGCAGGCGCTTGAAAAAGCAAATGTAGAACTTAACGATATTGATTTAGTCTGCGCAACTTCAGAGCCGGGACTTATCGGCGCGCTGCTTGTTGGGCTTAACTACGCAAAGTCTCTCGCTGCCGTTTTGCAAAAGCCGTTCGTTCCCGTTAATCATATTCTCTCGCATTTGTTTTCGAATATGCTTTCAGGTCAGCAGGAAAAATTTCCGTTCATAGGGCTCATTGTTTCCGGCGGACATACGCTGCTCGTTCTTGTCAGAAGTTATACGGATATAAAAATTATTGGTTCAACGATTGACGATGCGGCGGGAGAGGCATTTGACAAGGTCGCAAAAATTCTCGGGCTTGGTTATCCCGGCGGACCGTTGATCGATAAGCTTGCAAAGAACGGCGATGCAAAGTATCATAAATTCCCTCTTGCAATCGTGAGAGATACTGAGCATGATTTTTCTTTTTCAGGAATAAAAACATCCGTGCTTTATTATTTAAGAAAAATTGATTTTGCCAATACCAAAAACGATAAGCTAGTTGCAGATATTTCTGCAAGCTTTCAGTTTGCAGTCGTTGAAAGTCTTTATAAAAGAGTGACAGAAGCGTGCAATAAATATAACGTAAAAATTATTTCCGTATCAGGGGGAGTTTCGGCGAACTCGGCTTTAAAAGGAAAATTTAATTCACTTAAAGAAAAAGGATTTGAAGTTTATTTTCCGGAGATGCAATTCTCAATGGATAACGCCGCAATGATTGGGCTTACAGGATATTTAAAATATAAACATTCAGATAATAAAGAATTTTTTGATAAGGAAAGCTTTAGAACTAATGCAAAGCCGAGACTGGATTATGATAGGTTTGGGTTATTTTAGAAGTATCATCTTTCTTGTTTCTTTGAAATTATCCATTTCTAAAATATAAAAATAAATTCCGCTAGATAAATTATATTTCGCCGCATCAAATATAACATTATAACTTCCAGCAGATTGTTTGCTTTTTACTAATACTGCAACCTCCTTTCCGTTTAAATTATATATTTTAAGAGATATGAAGAAAGTATTACGAATTGTGTAGTCAATTCTTGTTACAGGATTGAAAGGATTTGGATAATTTTGTGAGAGTTTATAACTATTAATCAATTCTTCTTGCATGCCGATAGTTGTTAGTCCTCCTCCGTCGCTTGTGTGAACAATACCGTTTCCTGCCGCCCAGACTTTCAGACTATCAATAGCGAATATACATGTATTATTACCGATAGGAGAACCTTGATAAGCCCATGATTTCCCCCCGTCTCTTGTCCTTGGAATTGCATATGAATTTAACCCAGCCCAGCCAATGGAATCAGAGGCAAAGGTAAAATTGATGCCTACAACATCTTCTTGGTTCATAGTCCAATTTGATCCTCCATCGGTTGTTCTGTAAAATCTTCCGGCTGATACAATTCCCACATTAGAATTAAAGAAATAAACATCTCCAAGCTGAAAACCAAAATCATGCAATAAAAACCAATTGCTGCCACCGTTCACGGTTTTATAAATTTTTTTTGCTGAAATTACAAACCCAGTATCAATGCTCAGAAAGAATAAGTTTTTCATTTCAGAAAGACTTGCTTGTAATTGCCAGTTAACTCCTCCATTATTAGTTCTGTAAAGTCCTCCAAAGCCATAAATATCGCAAAACCATCCGGTATCACTATTTATAAATTTCATACCGTTTACATTGGTACCCGGAGCTGAATTTAATCTAATCCAGTTATCACCTCCGTTAGTAGTTTTTAAAAAACTAATGAATGAAGTGCCATTAAACCCTCCCCCAATATACCCTGTATTTTGATTCAAAAACTGAACTGCATTTAGATCTTCCAGTCCTCTGAATTTTATTGTCCAGTTTTCCCCGCCATTGGTAGTTTTAAAAACATAACCTGTGTCAGGACCGCTGATATTTCCGCCTGCGGTAACTGCCCAGCCGGTGAGACTATCTAAGAAAAATATATTATTGATAAAGTCATTAACAGGTCTCGTCTGTTGAAACCAGCCCATTGGTTTATCCGACTGTAGCGTGAATGCAAAGAATAGAATTGATATTATAAGCAGTATGTATTTTCTCATAGGAGGCTTGTTCAATCAAAACTTATTACTAACTCTTATAATAATAAAGGCAGATATTGTGTAACCAACTCCGTGCCAAAGAATAAAATTCTTCCCTACTAATAGGGATAGATTTATTTTTCTACCTGTTAATAAATTTACTTCATTTTGAGTTTGTAAGATTGGTATTATATTGTGGTGCTTAATGTAGGGGCGTATTGCATACGCCCTGCATTGTATATTAAAAATAAAATGTGACAATAATGTGACAATGCAACAATTGTTCCCCTCTCCTTACGAAGGAGAGGGTTAGGGGTGAGGTAATAGATG